>JAKJHA010000122.1 GCA_022704125.1 Verrucomicrobiota bacterium
CGGTGAATGCACCGTCGGCACCCTCTCCGGTGACGGCACCATCGCGAATGGCGCGTTCGCGGCCGGTAGCGTCTACCGCGTGAAGATCGACGGAGAGACCTCCTCCTGCGTCACCTTTAATGACGTGGATCTCGCGAACCTCACTGTCATGCCGGCGGATGCCGCTTCCGCAACACCGACCGCCTCGACTTATGTCATCGCGACCGGCGCGATCAACACCAAGCCCGCACTGTCCGGCTTCCCCTCCAAATACAGATTGATTGTCTTTGGCGGTACCCAACTCTTGCTTACCACGCAGGGCGGTGCTATCCTGCTGTTGAAATGAGGGGAGAAAAGATGAAACAGATTTCATGGATGTTGGCGGGTTTGGTGCTCGTCGCAGGTTGCGCACAGAGACCGTGGGGCCAGCGCGGCGCGCTCGCCGCTCCGCAGGCGTTGACGGTCGACTACCTGCAGGACCCCGTGGGGCTCGACCACCCGGCCCCGCGCCTGAGTTGGAAATTGACCGCCGCACGCCGCTCGGCGCGCGGCCTGCGCCAAACCGCCTACCAGATTCTGGTGGCCTCCTCGCCGGAGCGGCTACGCGACAATCAAGGCGATCTCTGGGACAGCGGACGCGTGACTTCCGACCAGTCGCTGAACGTGGTGTATGCCGGCAAGCCGCTCACGACCTCGCAACGCTGCTACTGGAAAGTGCGCGCGTGGGACAACCAGAGTGACACACCCTCCGCCTGGAGTGCGCAGTCGCGCTGGATCATGGGCGTGATGCGTCCTGCAGATTGGCAGGCACGCTGGGTCGGTGCGAACGCCGCCACGCGCCCGGATTGCGACCTGGCCGGTGCGCAATGGATCTGGACCGGCGACGCGCCCTCGCTGGGGCAAGCGGCACAGGGCGTCCGCCATTTCCGCAAGGTGTTCGACGCGCCGCGCGGCGCGCAGGACGCACCGGTAGAGCTAGCGCTCACGGCGGATGACGAGTACGAGGTGTTCATCAACGGCAAGATCGCCGCGAAAACCTGGGGCCACTTCAACGATTGGCGCTGGATGCGCTTTCACGATGTCGCGCCCTTGATCAAGCCCGGCCGCAACCTGATCGCCGTCACTGTCAAAAACAAGGAGCCGGGGCCTACCGCCCTGCTCGCCGTACTGAAATTCGCCGACGGCAAGGCCGTACCGACCGACACCACCTGGAGCACATCAGCGCAAGCTGTGGACGGCTGGAAAGAAAAGATCGATGGTTTCGCGCATGACGCATGGAAAGCCGCCGTGATAGCCGGTCCCGTGGACGGCGCGCCTTGGGGTAAGATCGAACGGCGCAGAGAGCTTGTCTCGCCCGCCTTTGAAAAACGCTTCACGGTGACTCGCCCGGTGCGCGAGGCTACGTTGCACATCACCGGCCTTGGCTTTTATGAGGCGAGGCTCAATGGGCAGCGCATCGGCCGCAAGGTGCTGGATCCAGCCCCCACCCGCTACGACCGGCGCGTGCTCTACTCCACCTACGACATGACCGAGATGCTCACGCGCGGCGAAAACCGACTGCATGTGCTACTGGGACACGGCTGGTACGACGTGCGCAGCGTCGCCGTCTGGAACTTCGACAATGCCCCCTGGCGCGATTTTCCGCGCATGCTGGCCCAACTCGAAATTACGTACGACGACGGTACGCGCACGATGGTCGTGAGCGATGACACCTGGCGTCAGGTCGCCAGCCCGATCGGCTTTGACTGCATCCGCGAAGGCGAGGTGATCGGCAAGGCACCGAAAGGCGCGCCCGACCTTGAAAAGCAGGTCGTAAGGGCTGACGTGGTGCCCGCACCCGCCGGACGTCTCACCGCCTCCGCGCTGCCGCCGAGCGTAGTGACGCAACGCCTGAAGCCGGTCGCTGTACGCGCGATCACGCCCGGCACGTGGCTGGTCGACTTCGGTCAGAATACCGCAGGCTGGGTCAAACTCAAACTCGCCGGACAGCGCGCTGGTGACGTGGTCACGATCAGGTACGGCGAAAAACTCAAAGAAAACGGCAGCCTCAGCATGAAAGGCACCGACGCACACTTCCGTTATCCTGCGTCGTTCAGCACGCTGCCGGACGGCTGGTTCCAGACAGACCGCTTCGTGTGTGACGGCAGCCGTACTCAGGTGTATGAGCCGCGCTTCACCTATAATGGTTTCCAATATGTGCAGATCACCGGACTGGCACAGCCGCCAGACGCCTCGAATATCGAGGCCTGTGTGGTTCACACCGACTTCAAAGACGCCGGACGTTTCATTAGCTCGAACGAGCTGCTGAACAAGCTCCAGCACGCCATCCTCTGGGCCTATCGCGGCAACTTCGTCAATGGGTATCCCACCGACTGCCCGCACCGCGAAAAAAATGGCTGGACCGGCGATGCATCGCTGGCATCGGAACTCGCGATGTATAACTTCCAGAACACGGCGGCCTATGAAAAATGGATCCAGGACTTGATCGATGAGCAACGCCCCGATGGCAACCTGCCGGGCATCGTGCCGACCAGCGGTTGGGGCTACCACTGGGGCAACGGCCCGGCTTGGGACAGCGCACTCGTTATTATTCCGTGGATGCTGTACGTCTACCAAGGCAACACCCGTATACTTGAAACTGCCTATCCGGCCATGGCGAAGTATGTCGATTACATGACCTCCCGTGCCAAGGATGGAATCGTCTCGCACGGCCTCGGCGACTGGATCCCGGTCAAGACCAGAACACCGACCGAGGTGACCTCCACAGGCTACTACTATCTCGACGCGCAGATCGTGGCGCGTGTCGCCGAACGGCTCGGCAAACATGACGACGCCCAGAAATACGCCGCACTTGCGCGTTCGATCCGCGAGGCTTACACGCGCCACCTCTACAAGGGCAACGGTGTTTACTCGATCGGCAGCCAGACTGCGCAGAGTTGCGCGCTGCACCAAGGATTGGTCCCGGACGCTGAACGCGCCGCCGTCGAAGCGCGGCTGGTCGAGGCCGTGCAAAAGACCCGCGTCTTCCCGGATTTCGGTATTCTTGGCTCGAAGTATGTGTTTCGTGCACTGAGCAAAGCTGGCCGCACCGACCTCGCCTTCACCATGGCCACACAAGAAGAGCACCCCTCTTTCGGCAACTGGATCAAGCGCGGCGCCACCACCTTCTGGGAAGACTGGAACGAAGGCTCCTCGCGCAACCACATCATGTTCGGCGACCTCTCCGCCTGGTCTTACCAATATCTCGGCGGCATCCGTCTGGCCGACAGCGTCTCCACCATCGCCGTGACCGATGATCCGCAGGCGGTAGCCTTCAAGCGTTTCATCATCGCGCCGGAACCGGTGGCGGGCCTGGACTGGGTCAAGGCCGAGCACGACTCACCCTACGGTCTCATCCGCAGTGAATGGCGGCGGGAAAACGGCGTGTTCACGCTGGAGGTCGAGGTCCCGGCCAATACCGAAGCGACCATCTATCTGCCGGTCAAACCCGACGCGAAGAACGTGACCGCTGACGTGCCCCCTATCCAGTCAGACCGCGACCGCATGGCCTTCCGCGTCGGCTCCGGCTGCTATCGCTTCAGCACGAACGCGCGTTGAGGGGAACGTAATCGGTTACTGCGGGCACTGCCGGTACTGCGGGCGTGAACGGCGCATGCGCCGCTGGGGAGGGACGAGCGTCTGCTCGTCCACGGGCAAGCAGACGCTTGCCCCTCCCGGCGCTCCGCAATGAAACCTGAAACCATCCTTCCGCACAGCGGAAGGATTTAGCGCTTTTCTGGGCTGTCTTCCCGCGCACCCCCCCCCATTGCATGGCCTGTGCGCGCCCGGTGCCCGTCCTCCCGCCCGTTTTTTTTTACACTCATCATTGCGACCACTGTGTGGTCGCAATAATGCCCCCAAAGAACCTCTGCGTCTCTGCGCCTCTGCGTTAAATAAAACCCAGCAACGCCCCCCAAAAATCGGCGTAATCTGTGCCCATCTGTGGATAAAAAACCCGAGCAGCGCCCAACTCGACACCGCGCTCAGAACGTCATTTCGGGATAGATAAAGCACTCGATTTTTGACTTGGCCTTGAGGTCGCGGAAATAAGCATCAACACCATTTTTGTACTTCGTCCGCACGATGCTGTCGGTCATGCGTTTGTGATCGATCGGCACGCTCTTGAGCAAGATGTGCGATACGCGCACCGTCTCCGGGACAGCCGGCGAGGTTTCGGTCGCCTTCGTTGCGGGCGTTCGCGCCGTAACCTTCAGGATGTGATACCCGAGGCGCGTCTCAATCACCGGACCGATCGCGCCGACTTCCTGCGTGAACGCCGCCTGTTCCAACCCTCTGTGCAAGGTACCGCGCTTGAATTCGCCGAGATCGCCGCCCTTCTTTGCGCTGCTGGGGCACTGGGAAACCGTGCGTGCGGTATCCTCAAAATCCGCGCCATCCAGAAGCTGCTTGCGGATTCCCTCCAGCTTGACGCGTGTCGCCTGATTGGTGGCTTCCAGCAGGGCGACGGTTTCCGAGATCTCTTTGTCGGTGACCCGCAGTTTGTCCCGCACTTTCTGCTTCAGCAGTTTATCGATGACCAAGCCATCCTCAAACTCGCGGCGCATCATCGCCTCGCCCATCGGGCCTTTCAAGAAAAAGTCGTTGGTTGTCCAATTCCGCGACTTGAGTGATACCGCAAGCGAGCGTAGGCCCTCCTGCCGATCCGCCTCGGACAACTGGATCTTCTCCTTGGCGGCCTCCTCCATCATCACTGTCTTAAAGACAAACGCATTGATCGAGCGCCGCCGGAAATGTTCCTTGGCCTCCTCCATCCGGTTGGTCGGGATGATCAGATGGTTCACCTCCACATCGTCCTTAAGGTACCCCATCGCGCGCTTCTCCATGTCGGCCCACGAGAGCGGCGTACCGTTCACCATGGCGACCACATAGTCCGGCGACATCTCGGCCGGCGGAGCCGGCGTTTTCAGCACATCGCGAGACGCCTCATCACGCCCGCAACCGCAAAGCACGACCACACCCACGACACCTAAAAAAACAAACGCATTGCACATCTGACGCATCGGAAAATCTCCTTAAGCACAGGGCCTTCACATAACGAAAACAAGTGTTACATTACACGATCACCCCCCGCATTTCGAGCCTGAAATCAGTGTCATGCTAATCATGCCGAGGCTCTTGCAAAACCTTGCTGCTCTTTCATGGGCGGGACGCCCATGCCACGCGGGGTGTGGCACGGGCATCTTGCCCGTGTTTATCCCATGGACGAGACGCCCATGCCACGAGAGGTGTGGCACGGGCATCTTGCCCGTGTTTATCCCATGGGCGGGACGCCCATGCCACGCGGGGGCAAGAGCCTCATGTCAAAAATAAAATTTCGCGCCTACAAAGCCTTGGCGTGAGGTTGAACGTTGAGCGTTACAACAGGATTTCAGTCGTTTTCACGTTACCGTCGGTATCAGTGTAAGTGATGCGGTAACGTCCCTTGAAGCCGCGGAACTTCACACTGCCGTCGGCGCCGGCATTGAGCGTCAACCGAGTCTTCCATTCGCCGTTGATCAAACCGTCGAGCGTTTGATACACCGGCTTTGGATTCATCTCTTTGTCGTAGATGCCGGAGAACGAGGGTTCGCCAGGCGCCGCCCCGCCGTCGACAACGTTCCACCAGGTGATACCCATGGCGGTGGGATAGCTGAACCAAAGGCGGTAGAGGTTGCGGACGATCGCAGCCTGCACGGCACGACCTTCCGGCGTGTCGTCCGGCGCGCTGACCGTCACCTCACTGATATGGATCGGACGTTCCGCTCCCTGAAGGCAGTCCAGCACGGCGTAGAGCTTTTTCGGCGTGAGGATGTCTGCGCCGTTGGCGATTTGCCTCGATTCTTTAGGGTTGAAGATGTGCATCTGCACACCGACTATGTCCACGCGTGCACCGCGATCGATCAGGTCGCGCGCAATTTCAACGTAACGTCGCGACGGCCCCCAGTGCATGTCGCAATCGTTGATGCTGAAAAGCGCTGAAGACGGAAAGTACTTATCGGCCCAAGCGAAGGTCTTGAAGGTGTAGTCATCCGGCATAAGCCCGCGGTTGGCTTGGTCGATCGACTCGTTCACCACATCCCAGCGCTGAATGCGCGTGCCATAACGCTGCGCCAGTTCCTTGATATGCGCTTCAAAGATCGGCTCCATCGCCTTGCGGTCGTTCGGCATCCACTCCGGATGTCCCCAGACACGTATGCCGTAGATGATCGCGTGTCCATTCATATTGATGCCTTTGGACTCGCAGAAGGCTACCACCGGATCAGGTGGCGGGCGGCGGTATTCGTACGGGCTGTCCGCCGTGTAGCGCGGCTTGCCCCGCTCCGGCTCCAACGTCTTCCAGTAAAACGGCACGGTCGCGGCGTTAAAGAGCGTACCGAAGGTGTCCTCATAACGCTTGTTCTTTTCGGGCGTTTTGAGGTCGCCGAACAGAAAGATGTTGCCGCCAAAGATGAACGTATGCGAAATCTGCTCGACCTTGACCTCGCAGCCCGCCTTCGCCCCTTCCAGCTTAAACGCGCCGTCCGCCTTGCGGTGGCGCTCGATGTCGTTGTCGATGCGCTTCTGAACCTCGGGCCCCCAAAATTTCAGGTAGGCCTCGCTCATCACCTCCGCGCCCTGCGCCATCTGCGCCAGTAGTACAAAACCCATCAATCCGATTCGTTTCATGTTACTGTTTCCCTACAAAGTAGCCGCGCCCGGCCAGTTCAAAATTGCAAGCTCCATCAGTGACCGCGCCCTTCGACAACAACGGCTTCCAAGCGCCCTCGGCCCCTTTCACGTTCACCTTCACCGGCTCGCCTGTCAGGTTGATGATCGATACAACACGCGCGCCATCCACCGTGCGCACAAAGGCGCTCACGGCCTTCGGCTGGTCGTGATCCAGCCAGACGAGGTCGCCCTGCGTGAGCGCGGGCTCTGACTTGCGTAGTGCGCAAAGCGACTGCACGAAGGCGAAGCGCGCCTTGCCGGTCTCGGTCTCGCCGCTGGCCCAATCGATCGGCGCACGCCCGAAGATGCTGTGCCGGGCGGTGTCCGCCACCTCTTGTCCATTGTAGAGGAAGGGCACGCCGTCCATCGTGAACAACCAGACCAGTGCGGCATCGACGCGCGCCGTGCCCCAGCGCTTTTCCAACCGATTGTTGTAGTCGTCGTTGGCGATGTCGTGGTTGTCGATAAAGCGCGCGAACTTCGCACCGCCGCGCGGACGCTCGTCACGCCTCGTGGTCCACAGCTTGCGGATCGCCGCACCGTCCTCTAACTGGCTAAACGCGCGGCCCCATCCATAATCCAGATCAAACGCCTTGAGCTGATCCTCCTTGCGCATGCCCTCCGCCAACATGCCGACATCCGGCTTGATGCGTTCGAGACGCGCGCGCCCCTCCACCCAGAAATCGAGCGGAATCTGATCCGCCACATCACAGCGAAAACCGTCCACAC
>JAKJHA010000123.1 GCA_022704125.1 Verrucomicrobiota bacterium
CCGCCTCTCCGATCCGATCCGCGCGTGCGACATCTGGCATGTTCAGCGCTTCACGGACTGCGTGCTTGCGGGCGACCTCAATACGGCGCAACCGATCGACAGCTCCCTCAAGTCGAACCTTCTCACCGAACTCGGCAACGTCTCGCTACAGATCGGCGATGCCGTGCACGTCGATTCGGCGACAGGTAAGTTGAAGGATCCGAACGGCCCCGCATCGAAGTTCTGGATGCCGCCGTACGAACCGGGCTGGGAACTGAAGGCGTAGGCGACCGGCGAAGTTTTTTTGAGGGCTGCCGGAACTGCCGATCCTGCCGGTAGCGGCGGCAATGCTGGTAGCTCCCGTGCCAGTCAGATAAAGACAGAGCCGACGCAGGCTTGCACCCGCGTCGGCTCTTTGTCATGCCGAATTCCCCTTACGGGAACTGCGGCTTATTTGCCCCAGGGCTTGCCCGGCAGCGGCGCCTGATCGTCGCCGTACTCCGGCATCGGCACATCGCCCGCCTCGAACTCCTGCCAAGTCGGCTTGCAGACGAGGTTGTAGTAGGGCGAGTCCTTGTTTTCGATGATGTCCGACATGCGGATCGTCTGGCCGGTATAGGCCGAGATACGACCGATAACCGCGCAGGCCGTGGACATCGCCACCGCCTCGCCCTCGTTCATGATCGGAATCTGGCCGAGAAGGCCGCGCAGCAGATTCTCGTGCTCGATCACATACGGGTTGCCATCCTTGATCGGGTAGGTGTTGCCGTTCAGCGTGTAGCTGTCGCCGCCAAGTTGCAGAGCCTCGCCGCCGACCTTCTGGATCCGGCCGCCGCCCGAGATTTCGAACTGCTCGGTACGGAAGCGCTCGCCCACGAAGCTGCTGGTTCCGCCAATCTGGCGGCACTGGCTGTGGATGCGGACGCCATCGCCGTAATCGAAGTCGACGCCGAAGAAATCGTACTGGTTACCAGACACGCGACGCGTGCGCGCACCAAAGGCGCCAGCCGTACGCGGGTAGCGACCAATGAACCAGTTCGCGACGTCCAGATTATGGACGTGCTGCTCGACAATGTGGTCGCCGGACAACTCAGTCCAGTTCACCCAGTTGCTGCACAGGTAGGCATCGTTCTTCATGCCTTCCTTGCGTGCGCGCACCCACGGCACCGTGCCGTTCCAGTACACCGCGCCGCCCAGTATCTGGCCGACCTTGCCCTGCTGCAACGCCAGCGCCTGCAACAGATAGCCCTTCTGGTGGCGACGCTGCGTGCCGGCCACCAGCGCGAGGTTCTTCTCCTTGGCCAGCTTGGCCGCCGCCAAGAACTGGCGCACGCCCGGTCCGTCGACCGCCACCGGCTTCTCCGCGAAGACGTGCTTGCCGGCCTTGATCGCCGCTTCAACGTGAACCGGACGGAAACTCGGCGGCGTGGCCGTCACGATAATTTCGCAGTCAGAGGCCACGACCTTCTTGTAGCTGTTCGCATCCCAGAAGGCGTTCTTCTCGTCGCAACCAAACTTCTTCGCGGCGTTCTTGGCGCGATCTTCAAAGAAGTCACAGACGGCCACCAGTTTGGCGTCATGGCCGAGGCTCTTGGCCGCCTCGATGATCTGTGCCATTGCGCCTACGCAACGGCCACCCGCGCCGATCATGCCGACTTTGAACACGCGCGGCGCATTCTGCGCGATTGAAATGGTCGGTGCCGCCGCCATCATCGCCGCGAACACACCTGAACTCTTAATGAACTCTCTACGGTTTTGCATCTCTCTCTCCTACTAACTCACTAATGCACTAATGCACTAATTAACTAACAAACTTCCTCACGCCATCGCCCACTGCTCGCGCAGCAACGTGACCATGTTGCGGATCAACCGGATTCTCTCCTCCTGCGGCAGCCCCTTCTTGGGATCCTCAGGATTCTTGGGCCAGCCGCCCTCAAAGCTGACCGCGCCGCGGTAGCCGATGAGTTTGAGGCCTTTGAAGCCGTCCACATAGTTGTCGGCATCGCGGTGCACGCCGGGGATGATACGCTCTTTCAGCCCCGCGATATGCACATGCGTCAACAGTTTGCCGCCGCTGATAAAGGCGCCCATGAAGCTGGTTTCTTCCAGTTCCATGTGCCAGAAATCGCCCATGACCGTTGCGGCCCGATGTCCGCCGCGATGCGCGCGCCGTCCGCCACCTGCCGCAGGAAGGGGGTTTCGTTGCGCCGTAGCGGCTCCAGCACGATCGACGTGCCGTGCTTGTGCGCGTGTTCCGCCAGCCGCTTGCCGGTGTTCTCGACAAAATCCTTGCGCAATTCCTTGGCGGTCAACCACCCCGGCTCGCTCAGCTTGCCGCGCGCCGGGCAGATGATCAAGCCCACCGACTTCATCTTACCGAGTGCCTCGATTACCGGCAGGAACTTCTGCACTTCGGCTTCGCGCTTCTCCGGCTCCGCATACGCAAAATTGCTCGGTCCACAGGCTGTGGCGATGAACAGCTTGCGCCCTTTCATCGCATCAAGCAACGCGTCGCAATTTTTGATCGGCCAGTCACCCGAGGGAATCTCGACCGCCGAGAAGCCGTTCGCCTCAAGGAAGTCCAGCTTCTCTTTCATCTCGCCGCCCGGGATCGCTCCCCATTGCAGGCACAGGTTCAGTTCGGCCGGTTTTTCCGGCGGCGTCAACTTTGGCATTCCGCTGCCTCCACTCGCCTGAGCCGCAGCGGTACGTGGCGCACTGCACATTGCAGCAGCTCCGGCAACCGCCGAAGATGTCAGGAAATCGCGTCTCTTCATCAATCAACTCCTCCTCAATAAATCGCCCGATTAACAATTCATATCATCTCGGATGATACCACGGCACCGCTTGCCGGGTCAACATCGCCGTAAAACACAAAAAGTCGACGACATTGTGCCTCAACGGATGGTTATACACGTACCGACTTGTTTCACCAGATATATGGTGTCTGACGTCAAGCGCGGGTACCATTTTGACGGCAGACCCACTAGGTTCGGTTGCGTGCCGGTCAATCCTTCTGCGGCGTGCAGGATCGGGTAACTCTTGCCGGAAGGCTCCGTAAGTGCAGTGACGGTCAAGCCCGTCATGTCCAGAGTGCCTTCGCTGGTGATGAGGTCGGCCTGGGGGCCGTCGAAGGAGAGACGGTATTCAGCACCGTTCAGCCCCACATCCGCGAGCGTCAGCGTGCCGACGGCGTCATCGCCGCCGGGCGAGAGCACGGTGCCGGCCGCCAAGGTGCCGTTGCTGACGCTTCCGCCGTTGCCGATCAGCGTCAATGTGGTCGCGACCTGTCCGGACAGATCAAGCGTTCCGCCAGCTAGCTCGATGGTGCTGTCCGGCAGCGGATCAATGGTGCTGATGAAGTCTTGGAGCGTGACGTTCATGCCGTTCTTCCACTTTACGATCAGATAATTTTCAATGACGGTTCGCTGGTCGGCGGTAAGCGACACATCGAACAACATGACCTCGCCGATTTGCCCGGCATAGTTACCGATCGCAGCGCCGTTACGGTTGTTGAAACCGAGTCGGCCGTCGATCGTATCGATGGCGATGGTCTTGACGGGGCCGACCACACCGTCCCGGAACGTGGCAAGTTGCGTGGGCAAGCCGTCCACAGCGCTGACGAAGGTGCAGACGTAAGGAGTCGCAGGCGTTTGGACACCGGGGAAGTCGACGTCCTCATTAAACGTTCCGAAACGTGTGTTTTCTGTCGCCCGAGCGAGAATTTCGAAGGCGGCGCGTGGTGCAGAAGCAATCGGGAACTGCGAGACGGTACACCCTTTGCCACTGTTTCGACTGATGACGGCGATAAGCGAGCGCGGTGCCGTGCCGCTGATGCCGGTGTTGTTCAGGCTTAGCAGACCTGTGGTGCCGGAGACAGTATCGATCATCGGATGTGCGGCGTGCGACGTGGAGCCCGTCGCGAGGCGCGGCGGTGCAAACTTGTCGGGCACGGCATCGTGCATGGCTCCGCTGTAACCTTTGTTGGCGAGACGGGTCACGTTGCCGGACTGATCGAGCGTCACCGTGGCCGCATCTGCGGGGTCGTACCAAATGCGCGGCTGGGGCAGGACCGATGTGCACCGCAGCGTGCCATCGGCAATACGGATGACGGCGCCTGCGGGCAGCGCATTCGTGGCTGTCAAGCGCAGCTCACCTTCCATGACTTCGGTCGGTCCCGCATAGGTGCTGGCCGCTGTCAGGCATAGTGTGCCGGGGCCGGTCTTTTTGAGGCCGCCGTCGACGGGTGGTTCGGAGACTGTGGCGCTGGCTGATGCGCCCGTCCCGCCGCCGCCTGTGAACGCGACGCTCGGGGCGGAGGTGTAACCCGTTCCGCCAGCGGTCACACGCACGGCGGTGATCGCTCCGGTGTCGCGGTCGATTTCAGCGATTGCCGTTGCGCCGGTTCCATCGCCGCCGGTGAGGGTGACGACGGGCGGGGCGATGTAGCCGGTGCCGCCTTTCGTGACGGAGACGGCAGATAGGACCTTGCCTGTGGCGGTGCCCAGCGGGAGATTAAAGAGGGCCGTTGTGTCTGCGGGGACTTCAATGATGGCACCGCCGCCGTGGGCGATCAGTGCCATCGGATAGGTATCATTAGCCCCTTGAAACATAGGACCTGACGCATTGGCAATGAACGTTCCCCCGTTGTACTGCACAAAGGTTTGTGCGTTGGTGCCGGTGGCGCGGGTGATCGCGTTCGCCGCGAAGCGTCCGTCGTTCAGGTTGAGGGAGGAAAAGGATGAGTGGCGTTGCCCCATCACTACGTTGCCATTCACGACGGCATCCGCCGTGTCTTCGACACTCACGATGCCGACGCCCGAGTGGGCCGTCGAATCGCCGGAGTTGGACGCCAGATGCAGATTGCCGTGGTGCAGGAATGATCCGCCTGCCAGATGCAGGATGCCCGCGCCCCGGCTGGCACCGACCTTGAGAAAACCGTCGTAACTTTCGCCGATCTCACCGGCGGCGGGGAGCGGACGCAGACCGCCGTTCATGACAAACGCGCCCCCGTTCTGGTAGAAGACACCGATCGCGCTCGTGCTGCCTCCCGCCGCACCCAGACTGGTGAAGCCCTTGTTGGTCAACGCGCCACCGTCGAGTTGATAGTATCCGTAGCCGTAATTACCTACCGCGCCGTCGGTGTGGCGTCCTCCGGTATTGACCCAGACCGCGTTACCGCCGTGGTAGACCGCACCAACAGCCGAGCCGTCACCGGATGTACCGCCACCCACGAGCAGGCGTGCCGATACGAAGGCGTCTCCGTCAAGGGAGAGCACGGCTTTTGCGTTGCCCGCCTGACCGACCGTCAAAGTCGGCTGGGACGTGGCATAGCCGCGGTCGGTTGCGACGATTCGGGCGCGGCCTCCGAAGTGATTGTCGAGGGAGGGGACCTGCGGCGTCGGGCGGAAATAGAAGTTGCGCTCGTTGAAATTGAGTGTTACGGCGTTTGTTACCGCGAGATTCCCGCCCCAGACGTACAGGTCGCCGAGCAGGTCGGCGTGTCCGTCAAGCGTGAGCGTCCCCGGGCCGAACTTGACGAGCCGTCCGGCAAACGGCGGGAGGATGTCGTAGGGGTAGGCCATGTCGGCCAGCGAGGTGTCGACGCCAGCGCGGACCTCGTTGGTGAGCGTGAAGCGGCCCGATTCCAAGAGGTCTCGGACCTGCTCCGGCGTGAACCCATCTTCAGCGTCCGCACCGGCGAGCGCGATGACGCCACCGTTGTTGGTGACCGTCAGGCGTGTGTAGTCCGCATTGGGTAGCGAACCGGGATAGCGGAGGCCGAGTGTGGCATTGTTGACCGTCGTCATGCCGGTGTAGGTGTTGTTACTGTGGGTGAGAAAGCTGAATGCCTGCGTGCCGTTGTTGGAGACCACGAGCGAGCCTTCCCCCGAAAGCTGTCCTTGTATGCTCTTGGATGAATTCCAAGTGGCTACCAGATTTAGGGTTCCCGCCAGCGAGACGGGGCCGTCCAACGGAGAAGCGTTGTTGAACGTTCCATCGAGCATACCGTTGCGGATAGTGGCACCATCGGCGGCATTGATTGCCCAGGGCATGGGTTGAGCAAGACAGAACATACTGAGGATGCCGGTCGCGCCGATGTCGATCACACGCATAGCGTCCGCAGGATGAAACCGCCCGTTCGATTCGAGGTTGATCGCGCCGCCCTGAATATTGATTGCAGTGCCAACAGGCGCGTTGCTGATGGTGGTCGCGCCGGGCAGGCAGACCCAATTACCACCCGTTTTGGTCAAGACGTGACCGTTCATATCCAGTACCGAGTTGCGGATATCCCAGCGTTGCGCTTGGGCGTTGACTGTCGTGTCGTCCGCGAGCAGGATCGTGGCGTCGGTAAACGCATTCATCTGATCCGTGACGTCGCTACCTCCCCGGATGGCACCGTTGCCATCCGTCCCGACACCCGAAACCGTGACGTGCGCCGCGATACGAATCGCATTCGCAGTGGGGGAGGCTATCTCAAGGGCGGTGCCCGGCGTGACCTCGATCGCGGCTGGCTTGCCGAACTTGCCCGACACGCGTACAACCCCACCGGAGACAGCGACATCTCCGTAGAAGGTTTCTGCAGCCCCGGCCAGGTGCAAAAGGCCGGGGCCGGTCTTCACGAGCGTGCCGCCGCCTATCAGGTTGCCGACGAGGGTCGTTGTGTCCGCTGCGTCAGGCGTGTCGATGACAAGCGCTCCATCATTGAGCACATTGGCGCCGGTGTGATTGAGCGGTCCGGCGAGCACGGCGCGGCCTGCACCATTCTTGAAGAGTGTGGTGGATGTATCTTCTGTCGGGTCATTGAGCGTGGTGTTCAGGGTTAAAGGCGCGGCACTGTCGTTGCGTAGCGTGAGCGGATAGCCCGTGGTGGGCAGGCCGTGTTTCCATTTGGCAAGCAGGTAGGATTCCACAGCGATGCGCTGGGCGGCACTGAGCGCGTAGTCAAACAGAATCACTTCACCGACTTGACCGCGCCATGACAAGTTCTGGTTGGCGCGCTGGCCCAGGCACAGCGGTGTGTCCACCGTGTTGAGCATGCCCGAACTTGTATTTCCGGCAGTGCCGTCAACAAAGGTTGAGAGGGGATTGGGCGTACCACTCTCGGCGATAAACGTGAGCAGCTTCAACTCGCCTGCCGCAGGCGCGGGTGAGTTGTAAATGTCGTATGTGTAAGTTCCGAACATCGTGTTTTCGGTTCGCACTACCACTTCGAAAAGCTGTCTGGTGTATGAGTTACCGAATGACACACCTGTATTGGCACCTTCGTTATGGGCGAGCACCGCGATAAGTGTGCGCGGCGCATTGCCCGTGATGCCGGTGGCGAACATACTGCGCAAACTCTGCTTCTCGTTGTCAGGCCGAAGCATGGGCAGCGGGCCGAAAGAGTCGGTTCCGGTCGCCAGCAATGGGGCGGTGTGACCGGCCGGGACTGCCGCATCGAAATTGCTTCC
>JAKJHA010000124.1 GCA_022704125.1 Verrucomicrobiota bacterium
GGTGGTAGGTCGGCATCACGGGGATCCCCTCGTAGTGGGTCCAGACCCCTTGTATGCGCGAGACACCGGCCTGCGTCGCCAACAGGCCGCGAATAGCGGTGCCTCCCAGCAGCACAATGGTCTTGGGCTGCACGATGCGGATCTGGTCACGCAGGAAAGGCAGGCAGGTCCGCATCTCGTCGGTCACGGGTGTGCGGTTGTTCGGCGGGCGGCACTTGCAGATATTTGCGATGAACACATCGTCGCGTGTATAACCCATTGCCTCGATCATCTTGGTCAGGAACTGTCCGGCCGCGCCGATAAACGCCAATCCTTCACGGTCCTCGTCGGCACCCGGAGCTTCGCCAATAAACATCACATCAGGCGCACATGGATTCCCCTGCCCCGGCACACAGCGGTTGCGCTGCTTGTACAGGTCGCACGCTTCACACGTTTCGATGCGTGCGGCAATCTCATCTAATGCCTGACGTCGTTGCTCCGGCGTACGCGACACTGATGCGACCGGAGCCGTGGAAGCCGCGGACCGAGGAGCGGACGCAGACGCCGGACGCTGTGGCGCAACGGGTGCCGCCGCAACACGCACCCTGCCACCGGCGCTGCGGGTGCCCAGCGCACGGAGCAGCTCGGGATCGAGCGATACCGTACGCTCGCCCAGTTCTCTGAGCAGCGTCAGATGATCGGTCAGTCCGTCGATGATCTCGGTCCACTCAGACATCGCGTCACGCCTTTGCAAATCCGTTGGGATTTTGAAACTGCCAGCGCCAGGCGTCTTCGCACATAACACGCAGATCGCGCGTGGCGCGCCAGCCCAACTCGCGTTCTGCCTTCGAGGGGTCGGCCCAGCATTCAGCCACGTCGCCGGGGCGGCGCGCCTGAATCGTGTAGGGAACTTTGCGGCCCGACGCCTGCTCAAAGGCGGCGACCACCTCCAGGACACTCGATCCCTTGCCGGTGCCGAGATTGAAGATCGAGAGACCGGGCTTTGACGCGAGTGCTTCAAGCGCCTTGAGATGGCCGAGCGCAAGATCGACCACATGGATATAGTCGCGGATGCCGGTGCCGTCCGGCGTCGGGTAATCGTTGCCGAAAACCGCCAGACTCGGGCGACGCCCGACCGCCACCTGCGCCACAAAGGGCAGGAGGTTGTTGGGGATGCCGGCCGGGTCTTCGCCGATCCGGCCGCTGGGGTGCGCACCAATCGGATTGAAATAGCGCAACAGCGTGATATTCCATGTGGGATCAGCCTTCTGCACGTCACGGAAAACCTGCTCCATCATCAGCTTCGACCAGCCGTATGGATTGGTCGCGCCGGGCGTGGGAAAATCCTCGCGGATCGGGACCGACGCAGGATCGCCATAAACCGTGGCGGAAGAGCTGAACACGAGATTGCGGCAGCCTGCGGCAACCATCGCCTCGCACAGGATAATCGTACCAATGATGTTATTGCCGTAGTAGGTCAGCGGAATGCGAACCGACTCACCGACCGCCTTGAGCGCGGCGAAATGAATCACGGCGTCAACCGGGCCTTCTGCCTGAAACACCTGGTCGAGCGCCTCCCGATCCCGGATGTCGGCCTTATGAAACGACACCGTCTTGCCAGTGATCTCTGCGACGCGACGCAGGCTTTCTTCGCTGCTGTTGCAAAGATTGTCGATCACCGCGACCTCATGTCCGGCATTCAACAATTCAACGACCGTGTGGCTGCCGATGTACCCGGCTCCGCCCGTAACCAAAACCTTCATGGTACTCCTTTCGAAAGAGAGGCTTCCAGTTTAACGCAATCCGCGCTGAAAACAACCGTGAAGTTGACCTCGGTTGTTTCATCTTTTTTTGCGTTTTTCCGCGTTCCCGGTAGACAAAACGACAAGCGACCGATACAATGCGGGTGTGAAAGCGAAACCGCGCCTTGTGCGGGTTTTGCCACGGTTATCGGCATTGATGGCCGGTGGCGTTGATTGAAAACAGATTTTCACAACTAAAGGAAAGGAGCGTTCGGCTATGAAAGACCATGATCAACCGGGCAAAGTGGCGCTGGATACTCATGTCACAGATCTCTCCATCACGCCGACAGAGCGGGATGTCCTGCGGCGTTTGGGAGAGCGTGTCATGGAGTTATCCACGCGCCAAATCGAGGCGGAAAAGAAAGTGCTGTGGACGCGCACCAACATGTTGCAACCCGCGCGGCCGTTGATTTTGTGTGACCCGGAGTTCAGTTGGCGTGAAATCATTCCGGACTCCTCGCTGGAATGCACACATAGCCTGGCGCGGCATTGGGAACGCCGGCTGCGTAAAGAGATTTTCTGGGGCGAAAAAATGGGAGACGACCGGGTGGTCGAAAGCCGTTTCAAGGTAGGATGGACCTACAAGCGGACGTATTGGGGCCCGGACACGTCGTCGATCACGCCTCAGCCGATGCTGACCGACCTGGATGATTTGAGCGGCCTTCAATTTCAGACGATCACGGTGGATCGCGAGGCGACAACCGAGGTCGTGCATTTGGCGCGCGAGATTTTCGACAGGGTGCTGCCGGTCAAGCTGCGTGAACAATGGTATTGGTCGTTGGGCCTGACGCGCGAATTGATCAAGCTGCGCGGTTTCGACCGGTACATGCAGGACATCAAAGAGAATCCCCAAGGCGTGCACAACCTGATGGCGTTTCTGCGGGACGGCACGCTGGACCTGATCACCTTTTTGGAAAACGCGGGACTTTACAGTTTGAACAATGAAGGTGATTACATCGGCTCCGGCGGGTTCGGCTGGACCACGCAGTTGCCGGCCAAGGATTATCAAGGCACGGCGCGCGCCAAAGACCTGTGGGCACTCTTTGAGAGCCAGGACACCAAGGCGTTAGCGCCCGAGTTGTTCGACGAGTTTGTGTTGCAGTATCAGAAACCGGTGATGGAGCGTTTCGGGCTGGTTTGCTATGGCTGCTGCGAGCCGATCAGCGAGCGCTGGCATTTGCTCAAAGACATCCCGAACATCCGCCGCGTCAGCGTGTCGCCGACGTGTGACCGCGCCAAAATGGTGGATGCGCTTCAAGACAAGTATGTCTACTCCTGCCGCCCGAATCCTGAGATCCTCACGGCCAGCACTTTTGACGAGGACGCCGCCCGCAAGGATATCCGGGACATCCTCGAGAAAGCGCGTGGATGCTGTCTCGAGATCATCATGAAGGATCACGACACGATCCACAACGATCCGTCGCGCGCGGTGGCGTGGTGCAAGATCGCCAAAGAAGAAATCGGACGCTACTACAAGTAAGCAAGGCATTGTTTGTAGGTGTCGCATCGTTGACACCTACAAACAATTCAGTCACAATACACTCGCAAATTGGGATAATCGCAGGACGGGCGTTGGCAGGTGCCTTCCCCCGAGTTTCTTGCCGTTTGAAAGGACAGTATGCAAAGCCTGATCAACCATTTGAACCAGCTCCAGGAATTGGTCTTGATACGTGATGAGCATCGGACCACCAGTGACGGACGGCACATGGAAAGCCTAAACACCTCGATCGACCAATTGACCGACAAGCTGCCGCCAGATATTAAGTCACTCTACCAGCGCCTCTACAAAAAAGACCACATCGTGATGGCGCCAATGTATAACGGGTGCTGCGCGATTTGCGGTATGCGCATGCCGATCAGTCAGGTGCAGGCGGTACGTCTCTGCAAGCAGATCCAGAACTGTCCGAGCTGCGCACGTATCCTGTTCGAGGAGAGTGACGCGCCGCGCTGGGTCGGTGAGACGCCCAGCCGCACAGCGCCCCGTAAGTCGGGCATCTCGCGCTTTTCGGCCGAATCGCTGATGGCACCGGATCTCAAAGGAACCGACTGCGCCGAGGTGATCGCCGAGTTGGCAACGCTGATGGAACAGAAAAACTTTGTTTCCGGCGCGGAAAAGCTGGTCAAGTCAGCCCTGGAGCGTGAAGCGGTGTTGAGCACGGCGATGGAGAACGGCCTGGCCTTCCCCCACGTACGCGGCGTAGAGGGGGGCGGCCTGACGCTCGCGCTCGGTGTCTCGAAGAAGGGCGTGAAATTTGATGAGGCGGGCAATGTCTGTAACATCATCTTCTTCATCACGATTCCCACGGCGGTCAGCGCGTTTTATCTGCGCCTTATGTCGGGCCTCACCGAAACGTTCCTGAAGGAGCAGAACCGCGAAGCGATTCTGGCGGCCGAGACGCCCGAACAACTCTGGAAAGCGCTGACCAAAGCGACACGTTACTCGATCAAATAACGGCAGAACGGTCCGCCGCACGCGCGGCGAGAGAGAAGGTGTATGCGAGAGATCCGGACCATGGCGAGGGGGATGTTGTGCGCCGTGCTCGTCGGTGCGGCGTACGCACAACAAGGACCGCGCGAAGGTCGGCGTGTCGGTACACGCGCACCACGCGAAGCAGGTATGGGTGACCGAGCCCCCGCAGCCTTAACCGGTGACATGCCCGTTGAAGCGCACGCGGGCGACGCGCCTACACCGCCCTCCGCCGAGCGCGCTGCCGCTGTCGAGACCACTGACTACACGCGCCTGCTCGAACAGTTTTTGCAGCGCGATGATGAGCGGTTGGAGGTGGTCTTCTACCGCTGCAAATATGTCAGCGCGGAGACCATGCGGCGGCTGCTTGAGAACTTCCTCACACCGGCCGGAACGGTGGGCCGCAGCGACGAAGATGACGTCGTGGTCGTCTCCGATGTACCGTCGCGCCTGCCCCAACTCAAGCAGATTCTGGAGCAGGCCGACCATCCGGTGGGCCAAGTGCTGGTCGAGGCGCGCATCGTCGAACTGGAGATCAGTGACGATCTGGTGCGTGACATCCACATGGGCATCGCGAAGATGGGCGAATCGGATTCGGTGCGTAAAATCTTTCAGGAGTTGCTGATTCCCAATTCCGCCGGGGCGGGCGTTGAGGATCTTCAACACTCTTTCTCCGCAGGGAAAGGCTCGGATGGGCGGCTCTGGTCATTCGTCGGTTTCGATCAGGTCAAGATTTGGGCGATGATCAATTTTCTGGAAGAACGGGGACGCGCACGCATTCTCTCCTCGCCGAATCTCGTGATCCGACGAGGCGCCGATGGTAACATCATGACCGGTGAAAAGGTGCCGGTGCTGTCGCGCACGATCACTGGCAGCAGCGAGAGCATTTCGACGCGTTTTGAGAATGTCGGCGTCAAGTTGATCGTGCGGCCGCTGATGATCTCCGGCAACCGTATCCACGTGAAGGTCAATCCCGAGGTATCGAGTTCGTCGCGTACTGTCGATACCGGCGGTTTCGAGACCCCGGTCATCGTGGTGCGCAGCGCCAGCACGGAACTGGAGGCGAACGACGGCGAGCTGATCACCATCGGCGGGCTGATGCGCCAGGAGCAGCGCGAGACCGAAAAACGCATCCCCTACTTGGCGGATATCCCCTACTTGGGATTGCTGTTTCAGTATAAGAAGACCAAGGCGTTCACGTCACAGATCGTGATTTTCATGACGATGCGTTTGGTCGAACCGGGTGCGTTTGACCAAGTGAGCGGTGCGCAGGCGACCGGTGTGACGGAGGAACTCCGCACGCGTGTCCAAGTGATCGAGGATGAGATCACCCGCGAAAATCAGGCGATCTGGGACAGCATGAAGAAGTGAGCGCCGCGTGTGCGGCGCGACAGATGAAAAGGCAGAAGCGATCCGTGTTCCATCGTGTCCAAATGTGTGTGGTGTTGGCGGCAATGATGCTGTTGTCCGGATGTACGGAGCGCACGAAAAAGCCGTCGGGCGAGAGCATGGACCGTTTCTACACGGTGCGGCGTGGCGGCTTTAATGTCGCGTTCCGGCTCGAAGGCCAGCTTGACGCCATCAGAAGTCAGCAACTGCGGTTTGACGGCAAGCGCGGTCACGGACAGCTTAAGCTGGTGGATTTGGTGTCGGACCGCTCGATGGTTGCTTCGAATGACGTGATCTTCAAGTTGTCGGACGAATGGTTTGTCGAGCAGGAGAAAGACCTCACCCGCAAGTTGCAACTGGCCGAGGAGGATTACAAGCTGGCGCTGCAAGACTTGGAGATGATCCGAGCGGATAACCTGACCGAGTTGAAATCGGCAGTAGATGCGTTGCGCGATGCACAGGAGCAATACGAAAAATACAAGGACGAGGACGCGCCGCGTAAGAAGAAGGATCTGGTACAGTCCACGCAGGACGCCTCGACCGCATACGACAGCGCCAAACTTGCGCTGGACGATGCCAAGAAAACGCTGACGGATGCGATTTCTCAGGAGCCCGAGGCGGTCGCGGCCGCAGAGAAAAAAGTGGCCGACGCCGAAAAAGCACTGTCTACGGCGGAGCAGGCGATGGACAAAGCCTTTTACACACTGCGTATCTTCAAGCGTTACGAATATCCGCAGCAGATCTCGAAGTTGGAAGAGACGGTGGCAAAGAGCCAGTTGGCCGTGCAACGTACGATCGTGAGCAACAATGCCAAAGTCAGCAAGAAGCGCATCGAAATCGCTAACCGTGATACGCTGATTAACGATTACCGCACTGAGTTGCGGGATGTGCGGGAAGATATGGAAAAACTGGTGATCCGTGCGCAGGCCGATGGCATGCTGATCCACGGCGAGAATCGGCGTAACCGCTGGGACACGCCGAAGGAGATCAAGGTTGGTGCAGATGTGAGTATCGGCGAGGCGATCGGTCTTATTCCGGATGTCAGCAAATTCAAGGTTCAAGTCAATATTCCAGAGGAGTATCGCTCGCATGTTAAGATCGGCCTGCCGGTGGTGATCCGCGCCAAGGCTGTACCGGACTTGACATTGACCGGCGAGATCGTACGCATCTCGGGTGCCTCGACGCCGATTATTCCGTGGGATCAAAGCAGCCCCAAAGTCTATGCGTCGGACATCTCCACGAACGAGGCTGATGAACGGCTCACGCCGGGCATGACGGTACAGGTCGAGATCGTTGTCGAGAAGGTTGAAAATGTACTCTATGTGCCGGTCGAGGGTATCTACAACCGCGACGGCAAGAGCTTCTGCAAGGTGCTGGCGGGCGACGTGCAGGTCGAGCGGGAGGTCAAGACCGGACGCTTCTCAACGGATTACGTCGAGGTGACAGGCGGCGTCGAAGAGAACGATCAAGTGCTGCTCGATCGCCCTGCGGCGTGACGCAAGACGTAGTTCATTAGTGCGTTAGTTAATTAGTGCATTGGTTAATCAGTGCGTTAGTGCGGAATCGGCGTCCACTTATTTATTACTTATTCGTTGTTCGTTATTAGTTATTCAATGAGCCCGCGCTGGCGGAAGATGGTGCGGGCAGCGTCCATCTGTTCGTCCGTCGGCGGTTGGACATCGGTCAAGGTGTAGGGGCAGCCGAGCGCCTTCCACTTGTACTCGCCCATCTTGTGA
>JAKJHA010000125.1 GCA_022704125.1 Verrucomicrobiota bacterium
CCACCGTGCCGGACAGACCGGCGGCATGGCCGAGGTCCTCGATGCGGTCAGTCAGGCCGGTGTCAACATCGAGTACATGTACGCCTTCGCCTTCCACCACGGCACCGAAGCGGTACTGGTCTTCCGCTTCGACAATCCAGACCGCGCCATTGAAGCCCTCAAAGCGGCGGGCCGCGATGTGCTGGACGCTGTCACCCTCTTCAACGAAGCGAAGTGACGGGCGATAAGCACCGAGACTCAGCGCAGATGGAATTTTAGATTGGCGAGACATCCACGGAAGAAATTCGGTCCGCGGTTCGCCGCGCCCACGCACGTGTAACGCGCCTGCAACTGGTAACCGCCGTGTTCCACCACGGGGCCTTCCACGCCGTTGACAACCAGCCGGAGCGTCTTTTGGTCACCGATGAGTTGCACGTGGTTCCAGCCCCCCACCTGAAGTGCAGGCCCCTTCACCCTCCGGGGATTGGCACCGCGTTGCCGCGCGTGATTGGAAGTGTCGAAGACAAAGGCCTCGGGCACCCCGTCCCTGAGATAGAGGCCGTACGCCGCGTTACCTGAATCGACGAGTGTCTGAACGCCTTGCGCATCATCGGGCTTCACATCGAGCGCAATCTCAAAGCCGGCGAACTTCGGCACCAACTGTTGCGGAAGCATCAGGTAGGATGACGGACCGAAACGCAATGCGGGACCGCCATGCGGACCTTCTGCCGGTGTAGGCGCTGTATTCAGGATGCCCGGCTCCTTGCCGGTAATGTACCGCGCAATCGAGTCGCCGTAGCATGTCTCGCCCTCGCCAAAACCAGTCACCAACGTGGCCGCACCGCCAAGGATGCCGCAGAGATTGCGCCCGGCATCCGTCCACACAACCGATCCGCGCGTGAGCACAAAATCGTAGTCTGGTTCATCAAGGCAGTTGACATCCATCGTGAGTGATGTCACGCGTTCTTCGTCACGCTCAAAAATATGGAACGTGCGCATCTTGCCGGACGGACGATAGAATGTACGCGGCGCACCGCGCCATACATGTCCATCGCCATCCACGATCTGCAAGCGCAGGACACCCGACTTGTCGACCGGCTTCAGCTTGAACGCGAATGTCCCCGAGGCGACGTTACACGGCTTGGGCATCGCGATCTGTGACAGGTAGCGGCTTGCCACCAGGTTGCCGCCGCCGGGTCCCGTGATGCCGATAACGTCCTTCGCTACCACATCCTTCACCTTGATGCGTGTCTGGAAAGTCGGCGCGAGCGCCACATCGATTTCAGCCGTTTCCACGGCGGCTGCCGGCAGGGAAGCAAAGAGGTTGATGTCCCAGTTATTGTAGTGCGCTCCCTTCAGCGTCCAACCGTCCGCCGTCGCGGTAATGGCGCGCTGAGGGCGGGTGAGAATCTCAACCCCCGGTGCCTGCTGGAAACGGATATTCCCTTTGAGGGCGTACTCCTTCGGCGCGTTGTGCCGCGCCTGAATCTCCAACTTGATGACGACGCGGTTGTCAATCGGCTTCGCCGTTGGGTCGAACATGAACACCGTATCGGGGCCTTCCAGCACTTCCACACTTTTGACGGGTTGCGGCGCGGAAAAGCGTCCCGTGATTGTACGCACGCCGTCCGCCGCCGGTTCGCCCACGACAAACTCGCCCGTGATGCCGTTGCTGCGTTCACGCAGGGCGTGCTTCGCCCATTTCGTATCGATCGCGCGGCTCGCGTTCAGATCGAGCGGCCAGAAATCGGCGCCGCCGCGGAACTCGGCCCCGTCCGACGCACGTACGGTAAAGTCTGGAACCAGCAGACGGTTCGCAACCACAAGTTCAGACACCGGCGATGTAAAGAAGGCACACCCCGGCTCGTCCGCCTTCAGCGTCGCAGCAGGATAGGTCTTCACGACCTTTCCCGCCAGATCCTTCCAATTCAGGGAACATGTGAACGTCTGCCCCTTGAACGTGCCATCCGGAATGTTCCGCACCTCCACCTCAATGGGCTCACCCGCGATAAGCGATTTGCGGTACGAGACGACCAGATTAGGAATCGCGACATCGTCACCGGGAAAAACCTCCGGCGCACGACCGGCAAAGACATCCGCATAGTAGCGCAGCAGACGTTGATGGACAAATCCGTTGAAAATCGTGGGACGAAAGTGCGTATTCTCGTTCTCCTCATCCCATTCGCAGCAGATGATGAAATCGGGACGCAACGCACGCATCGTTTCCATGCGCTCGGCCAACGTGTACGTGCCCTGCGAATCGATCGAATAACTCCAGCGGTAACAGTTCTCGTGTCCCGGTGACATGGGCATGCCCAGATACTTCTTCCCGGCGAATTCCGGTTCTGCCAAAACACTCTGGTAGAGAGGCACCAGCACCTCGCGCTCGAATGCCGCATTGTAGCGGCGCGGCCAGTACACCTCCCAACCCGCCATGAACAGACCGTCCATCTTGCGCAGACAGCGCCGCAAGTGTTCGCGTGCCTGTTCAAGTGACTGAACAGTCAGCGGACCCGCAGGCAGACTTCGTTCAAAGGCCGAGACGTAAAAGATGACGACGAATTTGTCGGGGCCGAACTTTTCTGCCAGCGCCTTGCGCACCTTCTCGCAGAGGTCGAGTTCCGCCTCTTTCACCACCGGATAACGCGTGAGCACCACCTTCCCATCGATACGGTAGGCATTCGGCATGGCCAGGGCGCGTTCGGCCGTCTCCAGAAAGGCAGCGATGCCGATATCGTGATAGTCATAGGGGAGTTCCACAAGGATCGTCATCTCCCCGCCCGGCATAACGCTCTTCTCAATCACCTCACTGCGGCTCGACTGGGAGATGCAAACGGCAAGGCCATCCATCTTCCCCAGACGTACCGTCTCGGTCGTCTTCTTCCACGCCTCGGGATGCAGGATGCGTCCGTATTCGGCCGTTTCGGCCCACGTCGAATTCTGGTGCAGCGGACGCTCGTACCAACGGTGAAGGAAGTCGGTGCGCTGCGCGCCATATTTGAGTTGGGCGCGCGCAAAAAGCCCCACATGGCCCGTCTGCGGTCGGTAGGCCTTCGCCTGTTCGCGCATCTCAGCGACAAGCGCGGCGGCCTCGGGCGTCAGCGTACCGTAGGCGCGCGGCGTATTTTCGCCGCCCGCGAAACCAGGCAGCACCAACAGGACTGCGGCACAGGCACCGCATCCAAACACGTTCAAGACGCCAAGGCTTTTTTTGCAGGGCATCGGTTTCATCCAAAACATACCGTTTTCCATAATCGGCATACATTATGCGGGAGGGGGGGAACAGTCAACCCCGAAACCCTGACGAAAGGTAGACACCGGCGGCAATAATTTTCTACCGTATCCGTTTTTATCCGCACAACGCCCTTCGGCGTAAACAGAAAAGGAGAGACCCAATGAAACGACTGTATGTGACCGCATTGCTGGCCCTGCTGACGGCCGGCGCCTCCGCCCAAGCGAACGCCCCTGCTCCCAAACCGGGCAGGCCCGGCGGTTTCCCTGCGCGCGGTGAGAGACGCGCCGAGAGACGCGCCGACGCAATCAAGGAGTTCGACAAGGACGGCGATGGCAAGCTCAATGAAGAAGAGCGCAAAGCCATGATGGAGGCGAACAAGGCGCGTATGGAAGAGTTCCGCAAAGCGCGCGAAAAGCAGTTCGACAAGGACGGCGATGGCAAGCTCAATGAAGAAGAGCGCAAAGCCATGATGGAGGCGAACAAGGCGCGTATGGAAGAGTTCCGCAAAGCGCGCGAAAAGCAGTTTGACAAAGATGGCGATGGCAAACTCAGTGAAGAAGAGCGCAAGGCCATGATGGAAGAGATGCAGAAGCGCCGCCCGAATGCCGGTCCGCAGTTCCAAGAAATGGTAAAGCAGTTCGATAAGGACGGTGACGGCAAACTCAACGATGAAGAGCGCAAGGCCATGCGCGAGGCGCACCAGAAGGCAAGAGCACAAGGCCGTCCGCGCCCGAATCCGCCACCACCCGCCGAAAAGTAAAGAGTAAGCGAATAGCGGATAACGAAGAGTGAATAACGGGGCATGGCTGCACGCGCCATGCCCTTTTTGCTTTGTCAGACGCGTCCGGCAAAAAGCAGAGCCTAGCTTTTACACTCGCCGTTGCGAGCCACCGCGTGGCCGTAACTCGTTCTGACCGACACCACAGCGACCCCGATCCGATTCCGCACTAACGTACCCGCCACTTGGTAGCCATCAGGCAGGTTTTCTCGCCTTTCTGATCGGCCTGATAGTAGAGCGTGAGAATCGATCCGTCGGGAAGTTCCGTCGACGAAGGATAGCCGAGGTCGTCGTTCCAGTGACCTACGAGCTTGATCTCGTTGGCGACGTCCCATGTACGTCCCTGATCGTCACTCAGACAAGCGAACTGCCCCATATCATCCCAGCGCCGCCCATACACGGAGAGAAGACGGCCGCCCGAAAGCCGGATGAGATGGGGTGGGAAACCGTTGATCCCGACCTCCCGGGCCTCGGTCCATGTCCGCCCGCCGTCCGCACTTTCGCTCTGGAGTGAGCCGCGGATGCCAGCCGACAGGTGCTCACAACGGATTTGTGCCACCAGACGGCCATCACTTGTCTCCACCACGTGGGGTTCGCAACAGTGTTTGAGAACAGAGATTGTTTTGGGGAACGGAACCTCGCCGATCTCCTGCCAGGAGCGCCCGTCGTCGCGCGATTCCACCGCGATGATCCGGCCCGGAACACCGCCGAGCGCGAGATGCTGGTTACCGCTCAAACCCATGAGGAGCCAGCGTCCGTCGGCCAGCGGCACGGGGCCGTGCGGCGTGGAACAGGGCACACGCACGGGGGCTTCCCATGTGCGTCCTCCATCCGTCGAACGTCGCGTGAAGGCGCCCAGGCACCGCGCTTCCTCGGCGGCGGGGATCTTCTCGTCGTGCTTCCACCAGTAGTAGCGCGGCGAGCCCGGCGTGAGCTTCTCGGGCTGGCGCAGGGCCCACTGGCGGTACACGATTGACGTAAACCAACTCATCACCATTGTGCCGTTCTTCGCACACGCCAACCCCGCATCGCGGTCGTCGAGGATTGTATTGCAGATGTTTGTGGGCACGGACCACGTTTCGCCGCCGTCCGTCGAACGGATCATCTGCACTTTGCCCCAAGGGCATACATGTTCGTCGCGATCGCCCGAAAAGAGGGCCATGATATCGCCCTGCGGCGTGCGGCTGACGGTCGGCCAGCCGATATAGCGTCCCGGTTGTTTGCAGATGGGCCTTGTCCAAAGAATTTCAGCCCGCGCCTGCACGCGCGCCGCGCCACGAATCGTCTCATTCGTCATCGCCGCGCACACGTCCGGCGGATAGTTCTTGTAGTCGACACACTCCATCACGATGCCATCGCCATACTCACGCGCGAGTTCCGTGAGGTGCTCCGCCACCTGAGCGGGACTCTCGCCCGTGGCTTTCACATAGGCGGGGATGCCGGCCTGCGAGTAGTTGTAGGCCGCCACGGGAAAATAGACGCGTACCCTTCCGCGCACGGACGCAAAGCTTCTGTAGATGGCGCGTGTGGAGTTCCACGCGTCCTTCGGATCGAACACCACGCTCATCACCGCCACACCATCGAGAATACCCTCGTCCGTAAGACGACGCCAGTCGATGGCGCGTGATTCGTACACATTGTCGCCATCCGTGCGCGCATTCATGATGCCCAGAATGAGACGCACCTTGCGCGGCTGTTTTTCGAGCCGGGCGCGAACTGCGCGGAAGAACGCATGCTGGCTCTCTGCGACAAGCGCCAGCCAACGGGGGTCCCGTGGATTCGTGGGCGGCTCGCCACCGTGACGTGTGCGCCAGGCCTCGATGTTCGGTTTCACGTACTCGTACTGCGGCCCCCAGCCGCCGTTGCGAAAGAGATCGATGTAGATGATATCTGCGCCGCGCGCCAGCAACTCGTCGAGAAGACGCAACTTGTGCGCGCGCACTTCGGGAAACGCCAGCGAGGTGCGTCCACTCCACGGCTTCCCGTTGGCCGTCACACCCCAGAACTGCGGATGCGCGAGATTCCAGGCACCTAGCGTCCAGTTCGACCAGTGCGTTTCTTCGTACGGCCAGTGGATGCCGCGGGCGAGCCCGCGTTTCGCGCATTCATCCATCATGTCACGAATGATGTCGGGCTGCGCCAAATGGTAGTTCAGCCAACCGAACGGCACGCGGCTGTCGGGCAGACGACGCATGTCGAATGGATTCGCGGCGAGCGGGAGGCGTTCCTCCGCGCTGGGATAGCGCATAAGACCGCCGCTGCAGTTGCGCCAGAGAATCGTGTTTGCTCCCGTGAGGAGCACATGGTCGAGAACCTGACGGTTGCCCGATGCGGTCTCCGTGTCAAAAATATTCGCGTAGTCGAAACCGTCCACCAGCGCGAGACGCTCGAAGGCACCTGCCGTAAGAGACAAAAGGAAAATGACGAGAAAAATCTTTTTCATGGGGCTGCCTCACCAAAGATTTCAGCACGCGAAACAGGAAGAAGCGCGTGCGGAAGCTCAGTCGAAACATGGACGCTCTTAACATCGGGATGCTGTCTGACACGTACGGGATGATCGAGTGAAAGGATGTCCTCTTTGCCGCCGTACAGTAAACGCAAGGGCGTACCGTCATCCACCTGCATGACGAGTTCCTCAAACATCCGCATGGCCGTGATCGTGAAAGGTTTGCCCGGCACCAATTTCGTATGCCCTTCGATGCCCAGCCATGTGGTGTCCGACGCCCGTGTGGCAAAGTGGGGCTTGCCGTTCTTCAAATAAACCTGAAGGCCCAAAAAACTCTCTTTGTATTCGATACGGAAGAGATGGACAAACTCATCACTGCCCGCAGGGACTGTCCCAGAGAGTCGGATCGTGCAGGGCGTCAGGCCGAATGCGAGATCCATCAGATTCGTGCCGCCAGTGAATGGGCGGAAGCTCCGTGCGGGTTGCGTCTCAGTAGCCGCGCACGCGGGCAGAGTTTTCGGCCAGACATCATCCGCCAGTTCAAGCCGACACACCGCGCCATCGCGGTCAAAAACGAGTGTGCGCCCATCCGGCATCCAGCTCGGGTTCTCGCCCTCCACCACACGCGCGAACGCCCCCGACTTCGGTTCGACGAGGTAGATGCACCACGAGGGATCGCCCACACGGAAACCCGTACACGCGAGGTGGCGTCCGTCCGGCGACCAAACAGGCGCATACGCGCTCATCTTGTTCGGCGTCAGCACGCAACTGCGTGACGGCTCCGCAAGACGCGCCGCGCGCAGAATCCACAGTTGGGCGAAGCCGCGTACCTCCGACCACGCAAGGAAGCGTCCGTCCGGCGAAACGACAGGTTGCGTCAGCCCAGTTTCATTGGATGCGGCGG
>JAKJHA010000126.1 GCA_022704125.1 Verrucomicrobiota bacterium
GCGCCGGTCATCACCGCCGCCCTCTCTTGGCTGCGGCATTTGGCACCGCAAGTCGCGGCCGGAATGATCCGTGAAGGCTGGTGCGATCTGGTCGGCTTCGGACGTTCCGCGTTCGCATATCCCGATGCGCCGCGCGACATTCTAGAGCACGGGAAAATGACCCCGGACAAATGCTGCGTCACCTGCTCCATGTGTTCGCAAATCATGAAGGATGTCGTGGGGCGCGGCGGATGCGTGGTCCGCGATTCGGCAATCTACGTCCCGGAATACCGCCGAGGACGCGACCACGCCACGCGTAAAGTTAGCGGCTAAGACTAGGAATTTTTGCTATCGATCGTTACAGTCGCACGGTGGCTCGCGCCAGCGAGTGTAAAAACATACATTGAGTGCTGAAAGTTAAATGCTGAACATTTTTGTAACACACACGAAAACGTATAACATTCCACTTGGGGGATTCTCACATATCCCTATAAGTGGCGTATTGCCTAACGAATAAATTATTTTTCAGCTTGTTTGTCTGCACACAATAGGGCATAATGGCGCCCGATTTTTGTTTGGGGATTGTATTGACGTTAAACGTTCCTTGCGAATTTCGAAAAGAGCACTTCCCCAGTCAATAAGAGTGGACCTCAACATAAGGAATGAACTATGGGTAAGCAAAAAACTTACGCCGAGCACGAAATCGCGCAGAGAGTGGGTGCGCGGATCCGCAAGTTACGCGAGATTCAAGGCATCACTCAAATCACGCTGGCGACGGACATCGGCATCAGAGCGGGACCGCTGGGCTGGATTGAAAAAGGTAAGCATCTGCCCTCAGGGCGCGTACTCTATCGTCTGGCCAAACGATTGAATGTGCGGATCGATGACCTGTTCCAAGAGAAGGATGTGTGGGATGACAGCGCAACGCCAACGGATGCACAGGCCGCTGTCGTTCTGCCGCCTGTAAACGTGGCGTCGTGTCCAAATGCGGAGACGCTAAAGGCGACGCACATCATCTGTCAGACCGTGGCGGAAACACTCCCCAAACTTGAAGAACTGGCGGGCGTGGCGCCTCGTCTGGACTTCTCGCTGAGCATTCCCTTCACAGCCGATGATGACGGTGCCAAGCAGGTCGCCGCCTATGTGCGGCAGGGGCTCGGCATCGGGAACGCCATGCTGACCGACTACTTGGAGTTGCTTGAGAACGCCGGATTGCGCGTCGTCTTTATGGATATGCCTGAAGGGTGCACGGCGTTCAGCGGCTATGATCCGCTCAATCAGAACGGCTTCATCTTTATCAATAGCAACCTCAAGAAACAGCCCGAGGTGCAGATGGCCCACGCGGTCCTCGAACTCGGGCGGATCTTCTGGTACGTGCGTAAACAAAGTGGGCAAGCAAACACAGAGGATGATGCGCTGAGCGAGGAGGCGTTTGCACGCCGCTTTGCGTCGCACTTCCTCATGCCGGTCACCTCGCTCCGCAGGACGGTTCTGCAGACGGGCGTGGCGCCGGAAAGTTGGACGTTCGACCTGCTGTTGCGCATGAAGAAGCGCTACGGTGTCTCTGCCCGGTGCCTTGCAATGCGGTTGCAGGAACTCGGCCTGAGTCGGAGTGACAAGCAGAAACATGACCCGCACGCGTTCCTCTTCGAGGATGAACTGGAAGCGTTTCAGGCGGAGAAGGGGTCCGCTGCTGAGCCGGGCGGCAACCGTCCGCCTTGCATCATGAACGGCCGGATCGGTGACCTGCTACTTGTGGCAGAACAAAAAGCCGGCAAAGACATGAAGCCGGTCAACGCAATAAAACGCGTGCTCCGGCAGTCCGGCGTGCGGTTCGACACCTAAAACGACCCCGCCGAAGTGCGAGCCAAAAACCTCCTGGTGTACGCCGGGAGGTTTTTTTGTATACTGTTGGGCGTAAGGCAGCCGATAGGCGGCCGCTGAATGCAACTCAGGGAGAAGCAAATGAAACGTGCATGGCCGGTGTTTTTGGTTTTTCTGGCAATGGGCTTCGGGGATGTTGTGGGGCCTCTGGTCACCTTGGTCAAAGAGACCTTCAATGTTTCCAATTTGACGGCACAACTGGTACCCCTGACCGGATTCCTGATGTTCGGTCTGCTCTCTGTCCCGATGGGGCTGGTTCAAGACCGCAAAGGAAAGAAGTTCGTTTTGATACTCGGACTGACGGTCGCCCTGGCAGGTGCCTTGCTGCCGATCTTCGCCGGCATGTACGGCCGACAGGTGGAGATCGCCGCAGGCGACCTGACGAAATTTTACGTCATACTGGCTTCCATCCTGCTGCTGTGCGCGGGTGCGACGATCCTGCAAGTCTGCGGTAATCCCGTAATGCGCGATGTCTCGCCCCCAGGCAAATTCTCGAGCAATCTGTCTTTGGCGCAATCCGTCAAAGCGGTGGGCTCATCCATGGGCTTTCTGCTGCTGCCGCTGGTAGCGAAACCCTTGGGTTTATCATGGTCGATCCAATACCCGATCTTTGCAGCAACGTTGATGATTGCGTTGTGTGCCTGTCTGCCGCTGCAGTTGACGGAGGGGCGCGACGAGCAGCGCCAACCGGCGACGCTCCGCTCCTGCTTCACGCTCTTCGGGAAAAACCGCTTTGTGCTGACGATGGTGCTCGGCATCTTCTTCTACGTCGGAGCCGAGGTGTGCTTCAACTCCGGCGTGCCGCTGCTGTTGAAAGAACGGTTCGGCCTGGTTCTTGAGAACAGTCTCTGGGTAAGCTGGTCGCTGTTCTTCCTGCCCATCCTGGTGGGACGCTTCGCGGGCGCGGCCATCCTGCGCGTGCTGCAACCGGCGCTCTTCCTGAAGCTGACCGCCGTGCTGTCACTCATCGGAATCGCGGCCGTCTTCAGTGGCGTCAAGAGCCTGACATACGTCGGCATCGTGGTGACGGCACTGGGGTTCGCGAACATCTTCCCGTTGATCTTTTCCATCACGGTTGACGCCCTGCCCGAACGCTCCAACGAAATTTCCGGACTGATGATTTCCGCGATCGCGGGCGGCGCCATCCTGCCTCCGGTCATGGGGTGGGTCGTGGACCTTGCAAACAAAAACCAGATCGTCGGCTTCATTGTGCCGTTCGCGGCACTGCTCTACATCCTCTGGGTGGCGCTGACCCAAACCACGCGCCAAAAGACGGCCTAACGGCGACCGAAGCGACTCCCGCTCCGCTCACGCCCACGGCACCCTCTGCACGGTGCGCGAGGGCGGCGTGTAACCCGGCACCATCAGCCGCGTGATGCGCGGCGTGATGTCCGTGAGGCTGCTGGCGTTGGCCTTGAATTCATCCGCGCCAGGGCCTATCGCCGCGAGCGGCACCGGATTGCGTGTGTGGCCTCGGCTCCCCATCTCTTCGATATTGCCATGATCGCTGGTCAGGATCAAAAGCAGGCCGGTCGTCTTGCTCAACTTGACCACCGTATCCAGAAACAGATCAAGCGTCTTGAGAGTCTCGCAGGCGAGGTCATAATTTCTGGAATGTCCGGCCAGGTCGGTCAGAAAGAACTCAAAGAGCGTAAAGTCGTGCGCCAACGCCACCTGAACTAGGTGTTCGGCGGCCTTCTGGGGCGTCACCGACGGAATAGCATACCCCTTTTCCCGAAAACTGAGGCGCGTGATGTCATGCGAGACCGCACGGTTAGCCAACAGATCGTCTTGAATCGAGATCGTTTCAGGCTGCGTCAGCGCCATCACCGTAGTGACGGATTTGAAACGGCGGGTCCTTAAGTCATCGACGCTGTCGACCAGATACGCGTCAGCAAACCGGCAACGCAACCCCTTCTGTGTCAGCTCCATAAAGAGATTGTCCTCTTCGATCAGTTTCCGCAGGGTGGGCCCCGGGAAACCCTCGCAATGACGCCCCATGACCTGTGAAGCGTTGACCCCCGTGAACATCGTGGCCTGCCCCGTGGCACTCTGCGGCAACCCATCGATACCGAGACAAGCGTCAATCGTGACCGAGTGCTTTTCAATGAGTTGGCAGAGGGCCGGACAGATCCCCGCATGCACCGGATTGTCGGTCGCGGGCTTGCGTAGGCCAACGCCATCGATAAACAGGAAGAGCACCTTCATTACTGTCATTATCGCACCAATACCGCTCCGCGACAAGACAGAACGTGTGCGATTGCACACAACAGTTCATTCGTACCACAACTCCTAAATCCTAAATTTTAACTCCTAACCCTATGGTGCGGCCGCAACGAAGTTAAGGCTGCACCTCTGCCAGCACTTGCCGACAGCAGAGCACCTTTTCCAGCAGGTCCTGCGGGATGTAGAAGTAGTGGTTTGAAGACTCGTACCCGATCCGCGAGTCGGCCTTGACGAACGGCAGGAGTTGCTTGGCGACCGCCAACTCAGCACGCGCGGCAGCCCGCATTTCGCCTCGGCAGATGGCGCGTTCGGGGTCGGTCGTGGCGGTCTGCAGGCGGTCGCGTGCGGCGACAAAACGCGCTTGGTTGACGCAGGCAGAGAAGTGCAGTTCCGCAGCGCGGAAGAGTCCTAACTCACGTCCGGCTTCGGTGCGCGTGGACTCCTGCACCTGCGGTAACAGACTGCCCCACAACCCGCACCCGTGCGCGAAACCGGCGCGCACCTTATCCATCTGCGCGATCCAGACCTCAGCCGGATACACCGACCGCCACCTCGCGAGATCGTCGTACGGGAGGCCGACCATGGTGGCGCGGTAGCCGGTGGGCTTGAGATAGAGCGGGTTGGCTGGCCCCATGTGCTGCGGGCCGTTGTAGACCGTGCCGATGTGGTAGGGATATTCGCGGAAACCCTGCGAAAATGCGGTCCAGGCCTGCCGCACGAGCGGCGCGGCATCAGCGCCGTACCGCCGGACAGCCACACGGTCGAGCACTGGGCCGATCGCGTCCGTTCCCTTGGTGAAAGCTTGGAAGACCTCCAGATTGGGCGAAGGGTAACATCCCAAGCTCCAACTCAGCATCACGCCGTCCACGCCGGCCGAGGCCAGATTGCATGCGTGTTCGGCCACCAAGTCGAGCGTCGGCAGATACGGGATGGAACAGAACTCCCACGTCGCGCCGACCTGCACCTTCGCCGATGTTTTCAGTCCCGCCGCGCGCGCCAGCGACCAATGCTTCTTGGCACGCGGCCCCGGCCCAACGGAAGAAATGGAGTATTCGCCGACCGTGGATGCGACGCCGCCCCGGGTAATCGGCAGCGACCATTCGCTGACCGACTGCAACCAGCAGTTCTTGGGTAGGCGCGCGATGATCTCGCCGACTTGCGTGTCATCCCAGCTCCAATCCCACACCAGAACCTTGGCATCAGGGTTGCCGCGTGCCACACCCTGCGCGATCGTCGCGTTCACCTCGGCAATGATCTCGGCATACGACCGCTCCTTACAACGCTCGCACTGCGCCTGCTGCCGATGTGAAGCGCAACTGGTAGGGTTTTCCGAAGCGGTAATGGTAAAGACACCGCCCAGCCCCGGCACTTGGGTAAACACGGAAGCTACGGCATCAGACATCCAGCGCCGCACCTCCGGGTGCGACGTGCAAAGCCGCGCGGTGTCACCGGCGGCGGCGACCCCGCGCATGGCGGCGCGTTCCGGTCGCGCCTCAAAAAATGAGTGGTGCATCGTACGCGGTTCGTTCATGTAGAGATAGATCTTCAAGCCGTACTTTTCGGCGCGCGCCACCAGCTTACGCAATCCCGCAATCCGCCGCTCACACCCCTCGCCGAACTCCGGGAAGGCGGTATCTTTCGCCAGCGTGCGCAGCACGGTGTGGACCCATACGCCATTCACGCCAGCCGCCGCCAGACGCTGCAAAAGTCCCTCAGGATAGGAGGCAACTTCGGTATCGTAAAGCGGGTCGCCATACTCGGCAAAGTACGAGAAAATAAAACGCAACCCGAAGGGCGAGCTGTCCGATGACGGCGCGACCACGATGGCCGGATCAGGTCGCGAAAGGCGATCAATAAAGGCGAAGCGCGGCTCTTCAGGCTGGCGCAGACTATCCGCAACGCCCTCCTCGCGCAGCCAGGCGGCGAGTTGTTCGGCAGCCGCGCGCTCAGCCTCGGAAGGCGGCGTGTAGCGCAGCGGCGGACAGGCGGGTTTGACGCTACCCAGTTTGATAAAGAGGAAGTCATCCTCCATCAGCGCATAGCGCAACTGCTCGCGCGTGAAACCGGTAAGCGTCAGAAGCTGGTCATAGGGCAGCAGATGCCAGTTACGCCGCACCACGGTGATGTAGCCCTTGTCCTGCCACGCCGGCAAGATCGCGTCCTGCGGCGGCAGCCCCATCGAGGTCGCAACCTGCGCCACATTTTCAGGCGTCGTGCCCACGACCTCGGCCAGCTTCGTCTGCGGCACCACGGTCCAGTTGCGCCACACAAACTGATGCAACCGGCTAGGGAACGGTTCACACCCCAGCGGCGCCTTTTTACCGGCCTCGTCCGGCAGCGGCGTTTCCGCGCCGTACACGGTACACGCCACGATCAATCCCGCCATCATGAAACCTGCCACTAAACGCCGTGTCATCGTCATTGAGCACCCCTTTCTTTTTTAAAGAATCTCTGCTCAGTATCCCACACTCGCCACGCATTGACAACCGCTTCCGGTTTTTGGTTTTTTTTGCTTCCGAAGTTGACTCTTCCGCTTCCCTCCGCATAATAGGGTTAACCGTGTGAGTCGGTGTCCATCCTTGACAGTGCCTATCTCTAACCAGAAAAGGATCAAACATGAAAGAAGCGGATCGATCAACTCGAAGCTTACGTCTGGCGAGCACGGCTCTCGCCGCGTTTGCCATCTTTGCACCGTTCAACGTAACGGCTGCGCGTGTCGCACGCGCGATCACGACCGTTATGGGTGGTTCGGCCACACTCTACAATGTGGATGAGAACGGCACGTGGACTTCCGTACGGACGATCTACTCGACCGGTTCCCCGTACATGCTGAGAGCCGTGCGCTGCGTCTACCGTGACGGCGTCGTCTATGCAGCCGACATGATCAAGGATCCGAACAAGGACGGCACGGGCGGCTACATCCGGAAGTTCACCCTCGATGGCACGTACCTCGGCGATCTCGGCCACTTTCCCGGCCAAGCGGAAGGTTTATGCTTTTCGTCGGACGGTAACTACCTCTACATCGGTTACGCCTTTCAACTCCTTGCCGGTCAGATCGATCGAATGTCGCTTGCAGATGGTACGGTGGAAACGTTCAAGACAGGGCTTGGGCCGATCCGTCAGATCTGTACGGATGGTAAGGGACGCCTCTATGCGGCCGCACGGATCAACGGCCCCATCACGATTATCGACGAAGCGACAGGAGATACGCTGAAGAGCGTCGCGAAGGCTGCGCAGGGGATCGCCTA
>JAKJHA010000127.1 GCA_022704125.1 Verrucomicrobiota bacterium
TGCCCGCCGACTACCGCCACACCTGGCGCGGTGCCTACAAGCTCCCCGGCGCGTACGAACACCAACGTATCCTCGACGAACTGCCCGGTTTCTACGATCTGCTCAACGGGGCGGATTATCCGTGGGTCAACCAACACGACCGCTACTGGGAATCGGCGATCGGCCGTGGCGCGAAGGGGGCGAAGAACACGCTCTCGTGCGAGTGGATGGATGAATGTCCCTGGCGGGTCTCGACGCTCAATCCCGCCGGACGCCACGCGCTGAAACATTTTGTCGAACCGTTCCGTTACCACGACGTGCTCGGCATGTCCAAGGGCGGGTTCCTCATCGGCACCTACGGCATGGAGGACGAACTTGTGCCGTTCATTCAGGCTTTCCGTGCACTTCCGGCGGTAGTGATGAAGGATGTCGAGAAGTTGGGGGGCTGCGAGGTCGGGACGTTGAGAGCGCAGGGGGTCGTCGTCAGGGAATGTGAATTTGACGGACGTTCCTATTTCTACATCGCCAACACAGTGTACGCGCCGCGTACGGTGACGATCGCGTTTCCTGCGGGTACGGTCGATCTCGTCACGGGACGTTCGTTGGCAGCCGATCGGTGCGGGCGACCGGTTGAATTCGTGCTTAAGCCCTATGAGTTTCGTAGCTTTTCGTCACGATAGTACTTTTCTTCAGAGCCACCAAACGTCTACTCGTCAACGGTTTCGTCGCGTTGATAGATCGGCAACTGGCGGTAGGGAACGGTAAACGCGAGGATCACCATAGCGGTTTGGTAGTATCGATCCTGTTCGCCTCGCTCCCGGTAACCGTCCGCATGCTGCTTCGGGATCCAAGTGTCGTACATCCAACGCGAAAACTCCTGCCACTCGCGACCGCCGAGTTGGAACAACCCTTGCGCCGCATAGTACATACCGTAAAAACAGTACTGTTGCTTCGGTAGTTCCGTGTGCTTTTCCATCAGATAGCGGGCTGCTCGGCCCACAGCGGGATTACCATGCTCGCCGCACAATGAAAGGCAGAGGATACCGGCCCCCGTCAATGTGACCGCATGCGACTGCTGATCGGTATAGCCGAAGCATCCCTGCTTTTCATCGTGGCGTCGCAACACATATTCCACCGCGCTCTTGATCGCTTCCGGCGGAATGGCCGCGCCGTTGAGACGCGCGGAACGCAATGCCATCAGCGCCCAGCCGCTACACGAAAAATCACTGTCGCGAGAGTCGGGCTGATAACGCCAGCCGCCTTGATGGTTCTTATCTTTCTCGATCTTCTGCGCATCGAGGATGATCTTCAAAGCGCGCGGCAGCGTCTGATCGATCTTGCTCTGAAGCTCGGGACGTACCATGCCGGAAACTTCGGAGAGAAAGAGCGTGGCGATACAGTGCGAGTACATCTTACCGTCATTTCCGCCGAGGTAACCATCCGCGCGCTGGACCTCGGCGAGGCGCGTGATAATGCGTTCGACCACAGGACCGTACGGCTCAGTACCGGGTACATGTCCACGCGCCAAAAAGGCCATCCCGCAAAGCGCCCAGACGCCCGACGTGTTTTGCGCCTGCCCACCGTTTCCGAATGTGCCGTCAGGACGCTGTCCACGCGCAATCCACTCGAGGCCGCGGCCGATCGAGGCGTCAATCTCTGATTCCGTTTGTATGCTTGGCGACTCCGCCCCCCATACGGTTAGCGCCATTCCCATGCCAAGCCATGCGATTGCGTAGCGACAAAACATCGTCATTACCTTCCCCCCAGATACGCATGATGTTCGCATCAACCGATTACCCCATCGCGCACACAATCTCCTCCATCGCCGCCGCCTGCTCTTCCATGCTGCTCACCATTTTGAACTGGGTACGGCAGCGGTCGAGATTGTGGCCTGGCCGGTGCGTACGGAAATAGACGTCGCCTGACAGATAATCCGTCAAAAAGCGGATGCCGATCGTCAACGTGATCAATTGCCCGGAAAAAACCAGCTCCTCGCGCTCGGCCGGCAACAGGAAATCCGCGCCTTCGAGATAGCCACGCGCCAGTGCCTCAAACATCTCCACGCGGCATTTGACCTTTGAGAGATCGCGCTCATCCTCCAGTGCCGCAGCGGTCGCAGTGCGCACCATATCGCCAAAGTCGTAGAGTGCGAGTCCCGGCATTACCGTATCGAGGTCTATCACGCAGACGCCTTCGCCCGTCGCATCGTCCAGCATCACATTATTAATCTTGGTGTCATTATGCGTGATGCGTTCCGGGATCTCGCCGCGCGCATGGCGTTCGAGCAAGTGCCCGCAACGTGAGCGCCGCTGCTCGACGAATTCAATCTCCGCCGCGACCTCGGCCTTGCGTCCGAAGGCGTCAGCCTGAATCGCGGCATCCAGCGCATCCAAGCGCGAGAGCGTGTTATGAAAGGCCGGGATCGTCTCGTTCAACCGCGGTGCCGGCAGGTCCGCGAGCAGACTCTGGAAACGCGCGAATGCACGCGCTGCCTCGAACGCCTGACGTGCGTTTTCGATCACATCATACGTGCGTGCCTGCTCAATGAAAAGATAGAGCCGCCACCAGTTACCGGAGCGGTCACGCACCCAAGGGCGACCATCCGCGCGCGCGGGAATGACGGTCAATGCCCTACGCGACGCATCGGGCACCCCAGCCATCTTGGCCCGCAGATGATTGGTGACGCGCACGATGTTATCCATCACACCGTCTGGCTGTTTGAAAATGTCATGGTTGATGCGTTGCATCAGGTAGTGCACGGGCGTGCCGGCCAGACTGGCCCGGACACGGTAGGTGTCGTTGATGTGACCGGTGCCGTATGGCTCGGCAGACACAAAATCTCCCCAGGCATAAAACCCGATAAACACGTCACGCAGCGCATTTTGATCCACTGCAGTCGTTGTCATATTTGCCCTCGCTCGCCCAACCGCCGCACGACATCTGCCTTCATGGCGTCAATCAGCGAGGACGTGTAGTCAGCCAGCGACAACGTGTCGTCTTGCGCCAGCGGAGTCAGGTCCATGGCAAAGGACAGCAGCGTGGCAGAATCCACGGCATGCGACTCGAAGAACGTGGCGTGGGCCCTACGGCGTCCCATAACCGCGTCATCATACCGCTTACCGCCTGTAATCTGTGAGTCGAATACCCCGGAAAGCGCCGCCGAGATGTTGGCGCGTTCACTGACATCCAGCACGACCTTGCGGTCATCCGGCAGCCAGTCGAGGTCACGCCAGATCTCGCACCCGTAGACCTGCTGCGGCCGCTCGGCGACCGGCATGCGCCGGATCGCCGCGATCGTGGCGCGCGTCACTCCAACGTGCGTATCGTGCTTGTCAGAGGGCGCATGCGTGTAGACCGTCTGCGGACGTGTCGCCATCAGGATCGCGTACAGGTCGTCCACCAACGGCGTATTGTCCTGCGCTTTGACCTGCTTGCTGGTAAAATCAAGCTGCAAGATAGCGCCGTAACGTCCCACCATCGCCGCAGTACGCTGCTCAATGCGCCGCACCGTCTTCATCTGCTCGTCAGTGTAAGTGGCATAGACCCCGCTGCGTGAACTACCGGCACCATCGGTACAGGTCACCCCGCAATACGATTTGTCCGGCTGGCCGAAACAAGTCAGGATGCCATGCACCGTCATAAACTCTAGGTCATCCTGATGCGCGCCGATCCCCAAATGGGTCGTGCGCGCCAACGCCGCCTCAAGCGGGGTGCCGTCAGGGACAAAGATATCCGCCGTCGCATTCGTCAACTTCATGTTCGTCTCGTCCTTTCTCTCCGTAACAGTCGCGCCTTACAACACGGGCAGGGAGGCCGCCGCTACCGACTGGCCAACCCGACGCGCCTTCTCGTCCGGCATGAACACTTCCACCTGCTCGGCGATTTCCGGAAACTGGTCCGCGAGAATCAGCCGCGCGGTTTCCAGAATCATGATCCCGCCTGCACCGGACGTCACGCGTCCGAGGATCATCATGCTGTCAAAACCGTAAAACTCACGGTACCACGGTACGGTGTAACCGAGATACAAGCCAATCTTCTGGTAGATCCGCAGCGCCGTTACGTCACCTTCCGCCATGCGCTCCTGCACGCGTTCCAAGCGCTGGGGCAACGCCATCTTGGCCGGAAAACGCATACCCTTCTTTATCGCCAGATGGTTCACCGCCTGCTGCGAGAAGTACATCGCGCCGACACCGATATCCCCCGACCACTCGTCGGCCGGTGCCTCCGGATGCAGATCAACCGGCGCAAAAGCGAGTTCAGAGAGACGCCCGGTCAGGCATCCTTTGCGATCGATAAAGCCGACGGCCTCGCTCGATCCCATCGCCACGCCCAGAATCCCTTTCTTGCCGAGCGACATCAAGCCGGCCAGCGCCGTCACGTCGCCGTCGTTGGCAACTTCGATCGGCACCTTCCACTCCGCCGCCAGACGGACGAACATGTTCTGTGCTTCGGCATAACGCGCTTCTGGAATCGAACGTAACAGCGAAGCCACTCGAATCCGATTGTCCACGATCACACCGGCGCTGCTGCCGCCGATCGCATCCACTCGCGGCAGCTTGGCCGCGGCGATCTTCAAGCCCTCGTTCAGCTTGTTGTAGTGATAATCCGGATCGGTCTGGTTGCGCGGATCCCACGGGAACTCATCGCTGTAGATCGCCTTGCCATTCTTGACCGCGCTGATCTTGAAATCGCTCGCCCCCAGATCGAAGCCGATCCGGCAGCCGTTGGTACGGTTGTCCATCACCAGCGCGCGCTCGTGCGCCTGCGGCATCTCGCTCAGTTTACGCAGTTCCACCACCATCGGACGATCGTAGACCTTTTCCATGAAGGCCACATCAAACGCCCGTGCGCCATCCTTCGAATACTGCTTTTTGATCGACTGACACAGCTTACTTGGTCCTGCCAGCATCAAGCGCCAGCCGCCGGAGGCCCAGAGCAGGAACTTCACGATCCGCTCCGCGAGTTGCGCCACTTCCGGCAAATCTTCCGCACGCGCCGGCAACGGCAAATCATAACGGGAGATGTAGCCGTTCTCGCGTTCCCAGGCAATCGCAAGCACAGAATCTTTCGGGCCTGCCGCCTGTCTCAGCGTGTTGAGCAGCGTGATCGGCGGTTTGAAATCGCGTTTCAATGTGACCTTGGTCTGAATCATTTTCCGCAGCATAATGGCCCCTTTCCTTTTGCCCCTACAAGGGAGCGTGATTTGTTTGCACTTATTTTAACAAGTTGCGTCTTTGGATTGCGTTCACAATCCTAATATCGTATGATTACGCACAAAATGAAAGCGATCTCTAACCTGCGTTTTGACTACATGAACACTCCCGAGCGGCGCGCGCTTGACCTCGCACCGCTGGGGCTTCCTGCCGTCCCGATGTTGGGGTATTGCAACTACCGCAATCCCCGCCCCGATGTGCCGGAACACTGGCACCCTGGATGCCTTGAAATCCATACCTGCGTGCGCAACACACTCACCTTCGGCTGCAACGGCAGAACCTACCGCGTCGGACCGGGCGATGTCTTCGTGAACTTCCCCGAAGAGCGCCACACGGTCAGTGAACATCCCAAAGGGCTGATCCTCTATTGGCTGATCCTGCGTGTTGATCCCTCCGACGACGCATTCCTGCAACTGCCGACCGCCGAGGCCCGCGCACTGCGGCTCGCTCTGCTGAACCTGCCGCACCGCCATTTCCGCGGCACCGACCGCATCAGGCGTCTTTTCCAAACGCTACACACGGTATATGACGAACCCGCCAACACGCTGCGCCCACTGCGTCTGCGCATCGCCCTGCTCGACCTGCTATTGGAAATCGCGGTCGCATCCGGTGCCCACACCGTGCCGGTCGGCGAGACGCGTATTGAGGCCTTGCTGCGCGAGATTCAGGCGCATCCAGAGAGTGATTACACGGTGGATGAACTCGCGAGCCGTGCGGGCATGACCCCCGCCCACTTCACCACACGTTTCCGAATGCTGGCCGGCCTGCCCCCCCGCCAGTTCCTGATCGACTGTCGCATCCGCGCTGCGCGCGAATTGCTACAAACCACCTCGCTGCCGATCACCGAAATTGCCATGCAGCTCGGCTTCTGCTCGTCGCAGCACTTTGCCAACCTCTTCAAGCGGCATACCGGCATTACACCGCGTGCTTGCCGACAAGGCCGTTCCGGGCCTTTGCGCGCGAGTGACAGTGATGACGGCCAGAGCGTGCCCAACCCGCCACTACGAGTACCGCCGACACGATAAAACAGCGCCGCCATGCATGAAAGAGCGGACGAGGACGCCCGCGCTTGTCTTCCGACTGCGCAAACACAAAACACGTACTCGACTCAGATGACCCCTGCCACGGGCTAACCGATTACTTTTTCGCATGAGAACTGCTCCCACGGAATGTTCACGGGCCGTTTCTGAGTGAGGATTTCGTCGATGTGCATGAGAAGCGGGAAGTCCGCTACGTCGAGCTTGTCGTTGGCGCAGAGGTGCTTCACCGCTCGTGCCACACGCTCGGCAACGACAAGCGATTCAAGCGTGACGCCCTCCAGTTCCGCCTTGGCCTGATCGATATCAAGTCCACGCCCGAGTAGAATACCCACGAGCCGCGTGCGTCCGCCGTAGACCGTGACATACAGATCACCCGCACCGACGCAGAGATTATCGAGCGTACCCGCGCCCTGAAGGTCGAGGAGCTTTTTCATCTCCTTCAGCGCCTGACCGAAGACCGCCGCCTGCGAGTTGAAGTGGAGTTCGGAGTCGATACCAAACGCCTTCTGATTGAGACCGATTGTAAGCGCGATGCCAAGCGCATAGCCGTTCTTGAGCGCGACAGCACTCTCGACGCCGGTCACATCCGTGGAAAGCGAGACATGATAATAGTCCGTCGCCATCGCCTCCTTGAACATCCGAAGCGTCTCGATGTCCTTGCCGCAAAACGCGACAACCGTCTGGTCATGCGCGACAAGCTCGTAGCTTGTGCAGGGACCGCCGATCGCGCAGATCGTGCGCGTAATGCCCTGCTCGGCAAGCCGCGCCTCCCACACCGCAGGATAGGTGAGCAGCTTCCCGTCAGGCGTATCCATGAGCCCTTTCGTCACGGAGAGAACCGGCAAATCCGGCGGCAGTTTGGGGAGCACGTACTTGCCGAACCAATCCACACCAAAACTCGACACCCCGCCGATCACGAAGTCGGCGTCCTGCACCGCCTCGGCCATCTCCTCAATCTGATGGAACGTACAACCGACCGGGAAGTCCTTCTTGAACTTCGGGTGCCGGTTCGTCTTACGGCAGGTGTCGATGATCTCGCGGTCGAGGGGTGTC
>JAKJHA010000128.1 GCA_022704125.1 Verrucomicrobiota bacterium
TACCAGCAACAGAAGCACATCGCCGTCTCGACCCTCAAACCCGATCCCAACGCCGTTCAGGAGCGCAAGCCGTTTGTCGCGTCTGAAAAAGACGTGCCCAATGCCGGTTTCACGCCGGCTGAAAAATCCGGCTGGAAAAACCCAATGCTCAAGCCGCGGCAAGGCATCAAGGACACCGCCGAGTGAATGCAACGCCCCATCCCTCCGCCTGGGGTTTGCTGCCCGAAGAATGGAAGCCGCTGTGCAAGGAACTGGGGTTGCCATCTTTCCGCGCCACACAGATCGTCACCGGGCTCTACCAAACCTTTGCCCTCTCGTGGAACGACATCACCACGCTACCGGTCGAGTTGCGTGAGCAACTCAGCCAAACCATCGATCTGACCCCGCTTGAGATCGCGCACATCCAGCACGCCGGCGATGATGTCCGCAAGCTGCTCCTGCGCTGTCAGGACGGCGCGTGCATCGAGACGGTCATGATCCCCTCCAAAGGCCGTCTCACGCAATGTATCTCCTCGCAAGTCGGCTGCAACTTCCGCTGTGCGTTTTGCGCCAGCGGACAGCGCGGGTGCGTCCGCAGCCTGACCGCTGGCGAGATCGTCGGTCAAGTGATGGCCGCCTGCCAGCTCATGCGCGCCGACCAGCAGGCCGCTGGCGTCCCCGCGACCGGCGGCACCCCATCCCGTACCCCCGGCGCGAAGCCCACCCTGCCGCGTCCCGGCAACATCGTCGTCATGGGCATGGGCGAGCCGTTTGACAACTACGACAACGTCCTGCGCGCCCTGCGCATTCTCAACGACCAGAAGGGCATCAACATCGGCGCGCGCCATATCACGATCAGCACCTGCGGCGTTGTGCCGGGCATCCAGCACCTGGCCGAAGAGGGTGTCCAGTTCGAGCTGTCGGTCTCGCTGCACGCACCGAACGACGAACTGCGCAACCAGTTGATGCCGGTGAACCGGCGCTGGTCCGTGGCAGAACTGATCGCAACCTGCCGCGATTATTTTGAAAAGACCGGACGCATCGTCACCTTTGAATATACGCTGGTCAAAGACTTCAACGACCGTCCGCAACACGCCGACGCCCTCATCCGCTTGTTGCGCGGCATGCCCTGTAAAGTCAACCTCATCCCGCTCAGTCCGGTCGACGGCTTCGACGGCGCGCCCCCCCTCGAACGAGACAGTCTCGCTTTTCTTGACCGGTTGCTCAAAGCCAAACTCGCCACCACGCTGCGGAAGTCACGCGGCAAAGAGGTGGACGCCGCCTGCGGGCAGCTTCGCTTACGAACCCTCACATGAACGCGAACCCACAGCACAACGAATCCCAAACGGTGAATGCCGACACCCCGTCGCTCGAAACCGTCACCGGCAGTGTGGAGTCGATCGTCTTCAGAAACGACGAGACGGGCTACACCGTCTGCTCGGTGAAGACGCAGGGGGGCGGTGTCCGCCAGCACGACACCCTTGTGACTGTCGTGGGCTCCTGCGCGGCCATCTGGGAGGGCGAGGAGATCCACGCGGAAGGCGAGTGGGTGCGCCACCCGTCGCACGGCCAACAGTTTCAGGCGAAGACCATCACCTGCATCACGCCGACCTCGACCGAAGGAATACGGCGCTATCTGGCCAGCGGTATGATTAAAGGCATCGGCCCCAAATTCGCGCAGCGCATTGTCGACCACTTCGGCGAGCGCACACTGGAAGTGATCGATAAAGAGTCCGGTCGCCTGCGCGAGGTCGAGGGCATCGGCGAAAGACGCCGCAAGCTCATCAAAGAGTCGTGGACCGAACAGCGCGACGTGCGCGAGATCATGATTTTTCTCCAGTCGCACGGCATCGGTACCGCCAAGGCATCGCGTATCTACCGACAATACGGCGCCGACGCGATTGCCATCGTCAAGCGTAACCCCTACCGTCTCTGCGAAGAGGTGTGGGGCATCGGCTTCAAGACCGCCGACGCCATCGCGCTCAGCGTGGGCATCCCGCACGATTCCGAGGTCCGCGCGCGCGCCGGCCTGATCTACACCTTGCAGACCGAATCCGATGAAGGCCACTGCTTCACCCCCGAGCCCGATCTGTTGTTGCACGCGCAGGCCCTGCTCGACATCACCGTCGAGATCTTGGGCGACGCACTAAGCAAAGAGTTCGAGAAGGGCACGCTCGTCAAAGAAGAGGATCGCATCTACCTGCGTGACCTGTTCCGCGCCGAGACCCGTGTCGCGGCCAGCCTGACCCGTCTGCTCGACGCCCCGCAGCCGTTCGCGCCGATCGATGCCACCGTCGCCATTCCATGGGCCGAACGTAAGATGGGGTTGAATCTCGCCCCGTTGCAGCGCGAAGCCCTGCGCAACGCCGTCACCTCGAAAGTCTCGATCATCACCGGCGGCCCCGGCGTCGGCAAAACCACAATCATCCGCGCGCTGACCGAAATCTTCGGCGCGCGCAAAATGGACATCCGGCTCGCCGCTCCGACCGGGCGCGCTGCGAAACGCATGTCCGAAGCAACCGAACGCGAAGCCCAAACCATCCACCGTTTACTCAAGTTCAACCCGAGTGTCGGCGGCTTTGAATTCAACATCGATAATCCGATGAGCGGCAATTGCTTCATCTTGGACGAGACCTCGATGATCGACATCCGGCTCATGGATCAGTTTCTACAGGCCCTGCCCGACTCCGCCACGCTGATCTTAGTCGGCGACACCGACCAACTCCCGAGCGTCGGCCCCGGCAACGTCCTGCGCGACCTGATCGCCTCCGGTCAAGTTCCCTGCTGCCGGCTCGACACCATCTTCCGTCAGGACACCTCCGGACTGATCGTGCGCAACGCCCACCATGTCAACCATGGCGAACCGTTCGAAACGCACACCGGCGACAGCGACTTCTATTTTGTGGAAACTGGAGACCCCGAAAAAATCATCGCGCGGACAGTCGAGCTGATGACCAACCGTATCCCCGTGAAATTTAAGCTCGATCCGCTCGCTGATGTTCAAGTGCTGACGCCCATGCGCCGCAACCTGCTGGGCACCGAAAATTTAAACAGCGTGATCCAGACCGCGCTCAATCCGTCAGGCCCCTCGCTGGTACGCGGCTGTACGCACTTCAGGGTCAACGACCGCGTTATGCAGTTGCGCAACAACTACGACAAAGAGGTCTTCAACGGCGACATCGGCTTCATCAAACAGGTAGATACAGAAGACCGTGCGCTGATCGTTTTGTTTGACGGGCGCCCCGTTCGTTACGTGCAGAGCGAACTCGATGAGTTAGTACTGGCCTACGCCTGCTCGATCCACAAATCCCAAGGTAGCGAATATCCCGCCGTGATCGTGTTGCTCCACACACAGCACTTCAAGCTGCTTCAGCGGAACCTGCTCTACACCGCCATCACGCGCGGCAAGCGGCTGGTCATGGTGGTCGGCTCCTCCCGCGCCGTAAACATAGCGATCAAAGCCAACCAAGTCCGCGAGCGGCGCACCTCGCTGCGCGAGCGGCTGCGGAACGCGATTCACCGGGGGCTGAAGCCCCCGGAAGGAGGAGTTAGGATTTAGGAGTTAGGAGTTGAGCGGCGCGTTCCACGCCGCCCCCGACCGCAGTACCGGCAGTACCGGCAGTCCCCGTAGCCATGCCCCCAAAACCTTTGTACCCTTCGTGTGTAAAAACTCCTAAATCCTAAATCCCAAATCCTAAATTCCCCTCACGTCTGCGGTATGCTACTATCTGTCTTTTCAGTTTTACAAAGGATCAACACATATGGCTCTCGGTGTAGGCATCGTCGGTCTTCCCAATGTCGGCAAATCTACGCTCTTTAATGCATTGACCCACGCGCAAAACGCGGAGGCGGCCAATTATCCGTTTTGCACGATCGAACCCAACAAGGCGACCGTCGCCATGAACGACGTCCGTCTGGATGCGCTGGCTGCAATCGCCAAACCCGCCCAGATCGTGAAGGCTACGGTCGATTTCATTGACATCGCCGGGTTGGTGCGCGGCGCCAGCACAGGCGAGGGGCTGGGCAATAAGTTTCTGGCCAACATCCGTGAGACAGACGCCGTCCTGCAGGTGGTGCGGTGCTTCGCCGATGACGACATCGTGCATGTCGAGGGCGGTATCGACCCGGTGCGCGACATCGAAATTATCGAAACCGAGCTAGTACTCGCCGATATGCAGTCGCTGGAAAAACGCATCGACCGCATCTCGCGCCAAGCCCGTGCCGACAAGGAGCTTCGCAAGGAGCTTGAGGCCATGGAGCACCTTATGAAACACCTCAATGGCGGTCATCCGGTGCGGACCTTTCCGCGTACCAAAGATGATGCTCTGGACACCACGCTGACCGAACTCCAGTTCCTGACCGACAAGCCGGTCATCTACTGCGCCAACGTGAGCGAGGACGAGCTTGACGGCACTAGCGATCAAGTCGCCCGTGTCAAGGCGTATGCGGAGGAAAAAGGATGTGATGTCGTCGTGATCTCTGCCAAGATCGAAGCCGAACTGGCGGGTTTGACCGACGCTGAACGTGATGATTTCTTGGCATCATACGGCTTGCAGGAGAGCGGACTCGATCAGACGATTCGCATGGCGCACCACACGCTGGGGCTCGCAAGCTACTTCACGGCCGGTCCCAAAGAGGTGCGAGCGTGGACGTTCCACCGCGGCTGGACCGCCCCGCAATGTGCGGGTGTCATCCACACCGATTTCGAACGCGGGTTCATCCGTGCCGAAGTGATTGCTTTTGAAGACTACGTGCGGCTGAACGGTGAAGCCGGCGCGAAAGCCGCCGGCCTCATGCGTGTCGAAGGCAAGGAGTACGTCGTGCAGGACGGCGATGTCATGCACTTTTTGTTTAATGTCTAGGAGCGTTCCTTGCGCATTGCGTTTTTAGATTCCGGTATCGGCGGGCTCACGGTGTTGCGACAGGCGCTTACCGTGCTGCCGGCCGATCAGTTCGTCTATTACGCCGACACGCTGAATGCGCCGTACGGGGTCAAGCCCAAGACCGAGGTCTTTGCACACGTACTCGCAGCCGCCGACTTTCTCGCGAGCTTACAGATCGACGCGCTGGTCCTTGCCTGCAACACCGCGACGGCGGTTGCGGTCCAAACGCTGCGTGAACACTATCCGTTTCCGGTGATCGGCATGGAGCCGGCCATCAAGCCCGCGCTCATGCAGGGCACGGGCAAGGTCATGGTATTCGCCACCTCGCTGACACTGCGGGAGAGCAAGCTCGAAACACTCATCAGTAATCTCGGGCAAGGCCACCGGGTTGAGTGCCGTGCGCTGGACCGGCTGGTTCCGTTCGCCGAGGCTTTTGATTTCACTTCACGCGCCGTCAGTGACTACCTCGCCGACCGTCTGGCTGATATACGCTGGAGCGAATATGAGTCGGCCGTGCTGGGCTGCACCCATTTCCTGTTTTACCGCGACCTGATCCAAGAGTGTACAGGGCCGGACATCCGGTTGATCGACGGCAATCAAGGAACGGTGAACCAGTTGGCGCGCGTGCTCGAACCGCTGCGCACGCAGGCGGCCGCCCCGGTTCACGACGCCGCGCCGCGCGTCACGTTTTACGCATCGGGGCATAAAGAAACACCAGCACGCGTCGAACGCATGCTGGCGCTTCTCTCAGCGCCGTAACTCTCAACACTTGAACGTTGAAAGTTGGCGTTAAAAGTTAAATGTGTTTTTAACTCAGAACGCCGAACGCCAAACTCTGAACTCTGAAGTAAAAAACTCCTAAATCCCAAATCCTAAATCCGAGGGGAGGCTCCGCCTACCCAAGGTACGCGCCTTGCTCGCGCAGAACCTTCTGGATATCGGCCGCCGGCAGGTCACGCGGACGAACCCCGCCCTTGGCCGCAAGCGCTGCCGCAACACCGGCCGCTTGACCGGTCACCACGCACACAGGAATCAGGCGTACGCGATCGATCAGATCCGGCGCGCACGAAATACAGCGGCCCGCCACGATCACGTTGTCAACGCTCTTCGGCAACAGCGAGCCATACGGTATCTGAAACTCCGGCAGACGCAGTCCGTCATGCCCGGACACCGCCACCGTATCCGGGTAGGTCGTGCGTTCCACAGCACCCTTCTTGTCGATGCGCACCACGCCGTTTAACAGGCGCGTAGCGCGAACGCCGAGTTGCGACGTCGTCTGCGCCAGATAGACCTCTTCATAGCCCGGAGTCTTGCGGATACGCTGCGTATAGTTCCAAGCCGATTTACGGTGCATCATCTCGGCCTGAGTCATATCACGGATGTCGAGACCGTTACCTTTGCTACCTAGGCTGTTCACCCAACGCACCGACTTGAGGGGCTCGCGTCCGCCGATATTCAGCCGCGTGTCCTTCGGCGCTTTCGATTTGTCGATGCGGTCGGTATTGCCGAGGCGATGCACGAAACCCAACGCATGCGAGATCTGGGTATAGCTCTCACCGGCCTGGAAGAAGACATCACCGTCGCCCGATGCGTCTACCACCACTTTGGCAAGCACGGCCTGACGGCCCTGCTTGCTCTCAAAAACCACGCCCTGCACACTCTGACCACTCTGGATCACGTCCACCCCCCACGCATGGAAGAAGACATCGACCTTCGCTTCCTGGACCATATCGTCCATCAGCACTTTAGCGGCCTCGGGATCAGCAGTCGGCTGCCCGATGTTCGGCTCCAGTTTGGTGATCGCGCCATCGCCCATAGCTTCCAGACGGCGCATAAACTCCTCGCAGACACCGCGCGTCACCAGCTTAAACTGGCCGTTCTCTTTGACGCCCGTCCCGATGATAATCAAGACCATACCGTTGGTGAAAAGACCGCCCAAACTGCCATAGCGCTCAATCAAGGCCACTTTGGCACCGGCCCGCGACGCTGCCACCGCTGCACCGAAACCAGCCGCGCCGCCCCCGACCACCACGACATCCGCCGTGTGAAAGATCGGTAATTCACGCGCTGGCTGAATGACCTTACCACCCTCCAGCCGCGCTGAAGGCACATCCTGCATCGAAGGCTCCACCACGCGGATATTCCGCGCGAATCCTGCATACGCTGGGTCACCATCCGTCTCATCGGCAAAACCGCGTCCCGCCAACATGCCGAGCCCCGCCGCCGTACCGCCCAAACCCAACCGCTTGACCATATCTCTGCGTGTGATACTCATCGTGCACTAGCCTCCATGAAAAGCGTTAATAGACGCCTCCCAGTGTAGCGAACCTTGCACACATCGGCAAGCGCGGCGG
>JAKJHA010000129.1 GCA_022704125.1 Verrucomicrobiota bacterium
CTTGCGCGTTGGCGTCCTTGATCTGGGCGCGCTGGCGGTCGATGGCGTCGGCCATAGCGAGCAGGATCGCGTTCTTCTTGCGGGATGAGAGCCGCACCATGCGCCGCGAAGCTACCAGTGCTTGGTCGCCGAGTTTGCGTATGGAGTCGTGTAGGTTCATAGTCGTAAGTCCAAGGGTTAGGTGCACGGGGCAACTGGCCGTCCGCTCGGAAGCGTTAGAGCGCGCTGCTCAGGATCAGTGTGCCGACATCGTCTCCGTCCATGGTTCTAGTCAGCACGTTCTTGGTGCGGCCGCCGGCGATCACCACGGTGCTGCCGGACTTGGCGGCGATCTGCGCGGCGCGCAACTTGGAGTCCATGCCGCCTTTGGAGAGGCCGCCCGCCTCGGTCGGCTTGACCCAGGCGAAGGCCTCATTGATGTTCTCAATGCAGTGGACGCGCTGGCCCTCTGCATCGAGCACGCCGTCGACCGTGCTGAGGATGACCAGCAGGTCGGCGCGGGTGAGTTTGACCACCAGAGCGGCGAGGTAGTCATTGTCACCGAGCGAAAGGCCGGCCTTGATCTCCTCGTCCGCGACCACGTCATTTTCGTTGATGATTGGGATGACTTGACGGCGGATCATGTGTTCCATCGTCCGCTTGGCATTGGTAAAACGGATGCGGTGCTGGAAGTCGGCATGGGTCAGCAGTACCTGGCCGATGACGATGTTCTCGGCCCCGAACAGTTCTTCGTAATGCGCCATCAGACGGGCCTGACCAACGGCCGCGCACATCTGAAGGTCAGGAACATCGGTAGGGCGCGCCTTCATGCCTAGCGCCTCGATGCCGGCACCGACGGCACCGGAAGAGACCAGCAGTATCTCGTAGCCTTTGCGGTGCAGTTCAGCCACCTGCTTTACGAGGCTGCGCAGGGGGCGCATGTCCGGGCGTCCGGATGGCTGGGCGATGACCCGGGTCCCGATCTTAACGACAATACGCCGGGCTTCCGGCAGGAATTCGCGGTAACGGTGTTCAACATTCATACAATGGCTCAGGTTGTGAAACGAATCTGTTCCCCCTTTGAAACTGGCCGAATTGTAAAACATACGTCTGGCGATTGCAAGGATAGGGGGATTTGGTTTTCTGCGATTTTAGGGGTTGACCCATCTTTCTCCCTCGCATAATGTATACTGACCGTGGGGCCGGTGTCTCGCTGGTTTACTCTATGAAGGAACTTGGCAGGTCAGGTATAAAGCTATGGAAATCTCTCGAAGAAACTTTGTGAAGTCCGCGACTTTGTTTGGAGCTGCCTGTTACGGCGGAAGTGCAGCATGGGCAGCCGATTCTGGGAAAGAGCGCCTTCGCATGGGCGTTCTCAGTGACATACACATCCGCTGTGACAAACCAGAGCAGGGCGAGATGTTTCGGAAGGCACTCGAATATTTCAGGGATCGAGGAGTGGATGCGGTACTTCTGGCGGGTGACATCGCTGATACAGGCCGTGTCGCGGAACTCGAGATTTGCGCGAATGTCTGGTACTCCGTCTTTCCCGATGGCAAGGCACCGGATGGACGCCCTGTCGAACACCTTTTCGTCTTCGGCAACCACTGCGTCGACGGCTGGCAAAATCCCCGCTACCGGTCACCCACAACGGACGAGCAGGCCCGTCTGGCCGATGCCATCGGTTATGCCGATGTCCGCCAGAAGACCTGGCGCAGGCTGTTCCACGAAGACTTCCAGCCCATCTGGATGAAGACCGTCAAGGGCTATCCGGTTATCGGGGCGCATTGGGAGAAGTCCGATGGCGGTATCCAGATCGAGGAGTTCATGAAGGCGCGTGCGAAGGGAATCGATCCGTCGCTGCCGTTCTTCTACACGCAACACGAGCATCCGAAGGATACAGTTATGGGCCCTTGGGCGTGGGGGCATGACGACGGACGTTCCACGCGTGCGCTTTCAGCATTTCCGAATGCCGTGGCCTTCTCCGGGCATTCGCATTATTCACTTACAGATGAGCGGTCGATCTGGCAGGGGACTTTTACTTCGATCAATGCGTCGTCGCTCTACTACGGGAGCAACGAGTATGCCTTGCGCGAAAACGGGCGCGACAACGCTTTCGGCTATACAGGGGAGAAGCGTGCGCGCCGCATGAAAGCACTGGGGCTGTCGCAGTGCCGTCAGGGGCAGTTCGTGACGGTCTATGACGACCGCATTGACATTGATCGCCTTGATTTCATTTCTGGCATGGCGTTGGGAGACAAATGGGTTTTGCCGCTTCCTGTCGCCGAAAAGAAACCCTTCGACTTTGCTGTGCGCCGCGCGGCGCGCGTGGCCCCGGAGTTCGCCTCGGGAGCGAAGGTCTCCGTTGCAATACGTAAGGACGGAGAAGGCGCCGAGTTTGTCGATGTAACCTTCCCTCATGCAGAAACGAAGAACAAATGTCGTGTGTTCGAGTATGAGGTCACGGCGGCGCTTGAAGCGGATGGAGTGGATCTCATACAGGCGCAGCGGCGCGTACTCGCGCCGGACTTCTATAGCCTCGACGAACCGCCATTCCATCGATCCGGGCTTTGCACGTTCCTGAGCAAAGACCTGACGTTGAAAGGGCCTTACCGTTTCACAGTGCGCCCGATTGAGTGTTTTGGGGCCAAGGGGAGGCCGATCGCATCCGAATTGGTTAAAATCGCTTGAGAACCGACTGGCGGAGGAAACGTATGAAAAACGGTGTCAGATTGGCTTGTGCGCTGGCGGTGTCGGTGTGGATTTTGCGCGCGGAGCAGCCGTGCGAGAATTGGCTGTCGCCCTACACGGGCGCGGATGCGACCGGCGAGAAGGTGGTGGGGCTGTGGACCTTCGCGGATCTGAAGGATGCATCGGGCAAGGGACGCGACGCGGTGCTGCACGGCACCGTGCTGGTGCCGGATGCCCGTTGGGGTTCCTGTCTAGAGTCGTTCTGCGGCTGGCCGGTGGAAGACAAACGCCACGCTGCCGTCGTCGCCAACCACACCTCGCTCTCGCCCCGGGGCGCGTTCACGCTGGAGATGTGGATCAAGCCGAAGCCTGAATTTGTCGATTATCCCGAAGCGTTCTTGATCGACAAGAAGTACGTGGCGCACACGGATTACCAATGGACGCTGGGAGCCGCCGATAAAAGCGGTCAGCGGCGCGCCTATCTGCGGCTCGGTTTCGGCGACGATTCGGAAGTGTATAGTTCGGAGCCCTCGGTGTTTGCGACGAACATCTGGACGCATCTCGCGGTCACCTACGACGGCACCGGCACCGTGCGGTTTTTCAGGGATGGCACCGCGCAGGGGACGGTCACCCGGACGGGGCGCGGGCGTATCGCGCCGGGCGGCCATCCGCTCTCCATCGGCGACCGCATCGGCAGCTACTATCATGGCTTTCCGGGATACCTGACGCAGGTACGTCTATGTCAAGGTGCGTTGGAGTTTCGTCCGGTCACATTGGCCCTGACATCCGACCGCAGCGTGTTTGTGCGTATGGAAAAGACGCCAGCCTTGCGTTTCAAACTGGCCAATGCCCAGCGCGAGGCCGCGCACAACATCTCTGTGCTCTGCACGGTCGAGGGACGCGAAGCCGCGCACCACCAGATACCAGAACTCGCGGCGGGCGAGAGCCGGATGATCGAGGTGCCGGTCGATACGACGCTGCGTCCCGGCAGCTATACACTACGACTGCGCGTCGAGACCCCTTTGAAGGAGGCGAGCGATCCTTATGTGAGCGAAGAGAGCGTGACGTTCACGCTGATGCCACGTCGTCCACCGCGCATGCCGGTGGTGATGTGGGGCCTTTACGGAGCGGGCAATGTCATTCGCGAGCTACCGCGCCTGACGGAAATCGGGTTCACGCACTGTCTGGGGTTCGGCGCGGATTTCAAGCGCATCTTTGACGCGAGGCAGCCGGTCGAGCCCGAGACGCCTGAGCGCGTCGCGGCGGTCAAGCAGATGCTGGACACCGCGCTGGCGCATGATGTCGGCATCATCGCGACGCTTTCTCCTGGCCACTGGGCGGCCAACGCCAAGCCGGAGTTCCGGCGCGTGGATCGCAAGGGCGTCAGCAATGACAGCAGGCCGGCGCTCTGTGCGACGTTCCCCGAAATGCAGACGTTCGCCTTCAATGTAGGCGCATCGGTGGCGCAGGCCTACAGCGACTTTCCGGCCTGGCAGGCAGCTCTGCTGCATACCGAGGTGCGCGACGGCGCAAACGTCTGCTGGCACGCGCATGACCGCGAGGCGTGCCAGCGCGCGACCGGTTCTGACTATCCAACGAATGCACCGAACAAGAACGGTGTGGAGTACATCAAGCTGAGCGACTTCCCGTCTGACAGGGTGATCCCTGATGACCATCCGCTTTTGCGCTTCCTCTCTTGGTATTGGAAAGAGGGCGACGGCTGGAACCGCATGAACTCCGAGTTGCACCGGGGGCTCCGGTCGACCGGGCGGGAAGGACTTTGGACATTCCACGATCCGGCGGTGCGTGTGGCGAGCGTCTACGGAAGCGGCGGGAGCGCGGATATCCTGTCGCAGTGGACCTACTCCTATCCCGATCCGATCCGCATCGGCGTGGCGACCGACGAACTATTTGCTATGGCGCGCGGTGCCGCTCAGCCGCAACAGGTCATGAAGATGACCCAGATCATCTGGTACCGCTCGCAGACGGCACCGATCGCCAAAGGAGATGAGGTCAGAAAAGCACCCGCCTCGCCGTGGGAGGACACCGATCCCGATGCGGCATTCCCGACCATCGCGCCCATGCATCTGCGTGAAGCGTTCTGGACCAAACTGGCCAGGCCGGTGCGCGGCATCATGTATCATGGCTGGGGATCGTTGGTGCCGCAGAGTGGTGAAGGCTCCTACCGCTACACCCATCCGCAAACACAGCATGAGCTGCGCCGCCTGATCAAAGAGGTCGTGGAGCCGCTGGGGCCCACCTTGCTACAAGTCCCCGACCGGCCCAGCGATGTTGCATTTCTGGAAAGCTTCGCGTCGCAGATGTTCGCGCGGCGCGGAACTTACGGCTGGGGCGGCGGATGGTCCGGCGACGCCTATCAGATGCTGCTGTGGGCGCATCTCCAGCCGGAGATCATCTACGATGAAACCGTGAAGACACACGGATTGGACAAGTACCGCGTGTTGGTCATGATGGACTGCGATGTGCTGACGGCCGACGTGGCGGCTGCGGTTAAAGCATTTCAGGCGCGGGGTGGAGTGGTGGTGGGCGATGAACGCCTCTGCCCGGCTATCCGCGCCGACATCACGCTCGCGAGTTACACGCGGACGCGCAAGGCGGACGAGGAACGCGCCGCTTTAATCGCCAAATCCGCCGAACTGCGTGCGGCGCTCGACGCGCGTTACCGGCGTTATTGCGACGCCTCAACGCCCGACGTGGTGCCCCGCTGCCGCTCGTACGGCTCCACCGATTACCTCTTTGCCGTCAATGACCGGCGCGAGTTTGGCGATTACGTCGGACAGCATGGTTTGGTGATGGAGAACGGCCTTCCGACAGAGGCCGTGCTGTCGTTGGCGCGTCCCTCGGGTCATGTGTACGACCTGACGGAAGGGCGCGTCTTGGATGCAAAAGTGCAGGATGGGCGGCTGAGCGTTGCGCGCGCCTTCGGCCCTTGCGACGGCTGCGTACTGATGGTCACGGAGCGTGCCATCAATGCAGTGCGCGTCGATGTTGCGCAAGAGGCGCGCCTCGGCGGTCGTCTGCCCTGCACGGTTTCCGTGGTGGATCGGGAAGGGAAACCGATTGATGCTGTGGTTCCGCTGCAAGTCGAGATCCTCGATCCGGCCGGTGCGCAGGCGGAGTGGAGCGGATATTATGGTGCCGAACGCGGACAGCTTGCGCTCACGCTTGATTTGGCTCCGAATGATCGGCGCGGCCTGTGGCAGATCCGTGTGCGGGAGCTGGCTTCGCGCCGCTGCGCTACGACTTACGTACGAATAACGAGCGAATAGCGAATAGCGGGGAGGAAGTAATAGGTAAGAAGTAATAGGTAATAAGTTCACAACGTGTCTTGCAAAGGGTGTGGCACGGGCATCTTGCCCGTGTATCACGGTTTCATTCCCCGACATGATTAAAATGATTTGGAGGGCGAGTGTCCCCACGAGCCGCCTTCCGCTGTGCGGAAGGATGGTTTCAGGTTTCATTGTGGAGCATTGGGAGGGGCAAGCGTCTGCTTGCCCGGCGGCGCATGTACCGCCCACTTGCGCGTTGGAAGTTGAGCGTTGAGCGTTGGGCGTTAAAAACCGATTACCATTTGAAGCCCCGGCGCGTTGTGCTATGATGCATGTGCTAAAACTGGCAAGGCAGTTGCAAGAAGAAAGGAAGCTGACGGATGGAACATGCGTATGCGGTGATTTTGGCGGGCGGGAGCGGAGAGCGGTTTTGGCCGCTCAGCACGAAGGCGCGTCCCAAGCAGTTCATTTCGTTGTTCGGGGGACGGCCGCTGCTCTCACTGGCGGTCGAGCGTCTGCAGGGGCTGATTCCGCCTGACCGGATTTTTATCATCACGGCGCAACACCTCGTTGAAAACACGGCTGAGGCGGCTTGGAATGTGCCGCGCGCCAATATCGTCGGTGAGCCGTGTAAGCGTGACACCGCGCCGGCAGTCGCGGTGGCCTGCGGCTTGGTGAACCGGCGCGATCCCGAAGGCGTCGCGTGCATTCTGACGGCCGACCACTTGATGAGTGACGGCGAGACATTCCGCCAGACGCTGGCGGATGCCGTTCAGGTGGCCCGCAAGCAGGATTCAATCGTGACGATCGGCATTCAGCCGACTGCCCCGGCGACCGGGTTCGGCTATATTGAAACCGGCGACGCTATGGAGATGAATACGGTGACACGGTTCCATAAGGCGACGCGTTTTGTCGAAAAGCCGGACGCTTACACGGCGGCGCGCTACGTCGAGAGCGGCAATTTCTTCTGGAACTCAGGAATGTTCATCTGGCGGACGGGAGTGATGCAGGCGGCGCTCGAACAACACGCGCCGGATTTGGCAAAGCTCTCCGAGGCGGTTTCCGCAGCCGAAACGCCGACCGATCTCGACGCCGTGATGGGCGATCTTTACCCCTCGTTGCGTGCGATATCGGTTGATTATGCGGTGATGGAGCATGTGGACAACATCATGATGGCCTGCGGCGCGTTCGGATGGGACGACGTAGGGTCGTGGCCGGCGGTGGCCGGGCACTTCACAGCCGACCCCGCC
>JAKJHA010000130.1 GCA_022704125.1 Verrucomicrobiota bacterium
GGCGCGAGATCTTCAAGTACGACCGCGACCGGGAGCATTTCATCGAGCTTCTGGAGGGGATGGTGGGGCGCTACGGCGTGATCCTGCACGCCTTTGTGCTGATGGACAACCACTACCACCTTAAGTATTAACGCAGCAGCAGTACCGTGCCGCTGACGTAGATAAGCTTGAGGGAGCCGTCGGCAGCCTGCTTCACCCGCCAATGACTGTTGGGAGGGTTGGTCCAGTTGATCGCGCCGGCAATCTGTCCGCCAGCGGAAACGGAAGCGATGGTGTACGTCTTTTTGACGTCCAACAAGCCGGGATTGGAGACCACCAAAGCCGAGGTCTCCGACAGAGTCAAGTTGCCCTCAACGATCAGACTGTCGCTGTCGGACGCGCTCAGGTCCACCAGCAGGGTGCCGGAGAGTATCGCGTCGCACGCGAGCGTCAGGTCTCCAAGCAAACCTTCACCGCCAGGCGCGACCGTGCCGGTGAGGAGCAGCGTACCGTTGCTGACCGTGCCGGACCCGCTCAGGCCCGCCAAGTTCTGCACATAACCGTCCAGTTCAAGAACGGCGCCAGACGCGATTTCCACCGAGGTGGATGCGGCGAACAGGTTCGTTGCGCCGTCGCCTACCGCCGTGGTCGTCAACAGGCTGCCGTCGCCGGTGTCCGTCATCGCGACGTAATTCGCGATGTTGGTCTCGTTGCGGCCCAGATAATCCACACCGAAGCCGAACGCGGTCGTCTTCCACCACTGCGAGTTGACGGGGCCACCACCGCCTGTACCCTGTCCGAAACGCACCTCTATCGGGTGCGCGCCGGGCGAAAGGGTATACGTGCCAATCGTGGGGACATTCCAACTTTGCCCGGTGGCGATCACCGTGGTGCTGTCGATCACCAGCTTGACGCTGTCGTCGAAGTTCTCGGCAAAGGTCCACGTTTGGTCGGTCGAGGTGCGGTTCCAGATAAACCCTTTATAGATCCACGTCACGTTGTAGGGCTCCGTATAAACGATGTTGGCCATACGGGTGGTCAAGCGAGCCACGATGCTGGTGGTCATCGGGTCCGTGGTGTTGAACGAGCCGTTTACGGGGGCTTCGAGCAAGCCCGGCTGGGACGCCTGTAGTCTGACCGTGCCGCTTTCGATGATGAGCGGATCGGCAGAAGCGAAAGGTGCCGTAAACGTGAACGAACCATCGCCGAGTTTGGTGAAACTGTCGCTGACGAGCGAACCATTGATGATCGAGCCGGAGCTGGCAATGACCGCGCCGCTGGTCAGGCTGAAACCTCCCAGGTCCAAAGTGCCGCCCGCCACATTGATGTCCGTACCCGCAGGCAGCGCCGCCGCCACCGTGAGGGCCAGGATGCCGTTACTGATGGTCGTCGCGCCCGCGTAGGTGTTGGAGGCCATGAGCGTGAGCGTTCCGGTGCCGAGCTTGGTGAGGCCGCCGCTGACGTTTGCGCTCAGCGAAGCGACCGCCACGTACTGGTTGGTAATGCCCCCGCCGGAGACGATGACGGTGGGCGCGCTGGTGTAGCCATAGCCGGGGCACGTGACGTCAATGCCGTTCACGAAGCCGCTCGCGGAGTCGAACTGCGCGATGGCCGTCGCACCGGTGCCGCCGCCGCCGGTTATAACGACATGGGGAGGGCCCATGTAGCCGCCGCGAGGGGTGATCGAGATGCTGGACACCCCGTTGCCGACCGGCGCGAGCAGACTGGAACGGATGGCGTTAGCGAGGTTCGTGGTGTCGAACGTCACACCTCCCGCATAGATGTTCACCGCATCGGGCGCATTGACACCGGTACCGAAGATGTCGCCAGAGGCTCGGGAAACGAAGGTGCCGCCATCGAAATTAACGAGCGCAAGCGAACCGGTGCGTGACGATGATTTGGAGAACCTATTCGCGGCCAGCTTGCCGCCATTGAGATTGACGGTCGCGAACATGTTTGTGCGGTCCGCCATATTGATGTTGCCGTTGATGTTGACGTCGGCGCTGCCGTCCACGGTGAACTCCGCGAAGCCTCTGATCAAACCGTTATCGCTTGCCTCGCCGACATTCACGCCGACGGAGGTGTTGAAGGTGCCGCCGGCCGTGTAAACAACACCCGTTCCGCCGCGACTGATGCCTAGCTGGCCACCATATATACTGCCCATTTTGAAGGCACCGCCGGTCTGCTTCAGGATACCGACACCGGTGTAATAACATCCGAGCTGGGTGTAGCCGTTGTTGGTGAAGGTGCCGCTGTTCAGCTCATAGTAGCCGTAGCCGCTCATGCCGATGCGGGGGTCGCTGGCGGCGCCGCCCCAGTTGTGCATGGTGCCGCCATTCTGATAAACCGCACCGAAACTGCCACCACTGTTGCCGACATAAAGTCTCTGTGTAATCGAGGCGTTATCCTGAAGGGTGAGAACACCGCGTCCGCTGTTTCCGATAACGAGTGTCGTCTGTGCGACATTATAATTGTACAAAAACCCTCCCCACGCCGAGTTGCCGCCGACAGTCATGCGCCCAAAATCGCCGGAGCTGTTACCGACGTAGGCGCTGTTGTTGGTGACATACACGCACATCGGCGCGTCATTGGTCAGATAGAGCGAGCCGTTACCGACATAAAGGGTCCCGATCTCTTGATTTCCGGAACCGTTGAAAACCAAGTTGCCGCCGTAGACACGCGTGTCGCCGCGGTAGGTGTTGATGCCGGACAGCGTCAGCGTTCCGTTGCCCAGTTTAGTAAGGCCCATGCGGTTCGTGAAAGCATAGGGGTAATCCATGGAAGCGAAGCTCGTATCAATGCCGAGCGCAGCGTTGACAGCCTTGAAGGTCGACGCATCATGTAGGGCAAGAATCTGATCGGTGTTCCAACCAAGGGCTCCATTGCTGGCAGGTACAGCCAACGTACCGCCGCCGGCCACGGTGAGTTTGCCCTCGGCATAACCCGGCAACGAACCTGTATGGTAGGCGTAAAGCGTGCCGTTACTGACAGTGGTGAGACCTCCATAGGTATTGCTTGCCCCCGTAAAACAGGTCGATCCCGAGCCGATCTTAATGACATTGCCGGACGCGCCGGAGATGTCACCGCTGATGCTGAAGCACGTGTTGCCTGCCGCGTCCATTTTGGCGCTGCCGTTCAGGGTGACCGGTCCGGCCCAAATATTCTGGTTGGTGACATTGCCATTCCGCGAGTAGAGTCTGGCACCGTCATCCATGACCAGGCTCCAAACGATCGGGCTAGAGAGCGAGTAGAAATCGAAGTAGGCCCCGTTTCTGACTGTCAGGGTGTTGGCAGAACTGCCCCCCATCTTTGTGCCGACCTCAGCCGTCAGGCTACCCTCCTTGATGTCGATGTTGCCCGCGCCGGGAAGCACGTTCACGCCGGTCAGACCGACTTGATTGAGGCCAACCTTGGTCAAGTTGAACCCGTTCATCGTGAAGGTCGATGTCCCGTTCACATTGCGGAGGTCCCAACGCGCACCGCTCAGTTCGCCGCCGAAGGTGGCGTCGCCCGCAAGCGTGACAAGGCGCAGCGCGTTGTATTGCGATATGGGCGAGCCGTTGATGAGCGCACCGCGTCCATTGACACCCGCACCGCTGACGGTGATCAGCTCAGCGTTCAGGTTCACGGCCTGGGCGGTTGGCGAGCCGCCGATGTCGAGGGTTCCGCCGTTCGAGACGAAGGTGCCGGCCGCGCTGGAGCCGAGGGCCGCGTTATTCGAGGCGAGGACCATCCCGCCACTGATCACGGTGGGGCCGGAGTAGGTGTTCGCGGCCGTGAGCGTCAGGCGTCCGGACCCCTCATGGGCGAGCGTTCCTCCGCCGTTGATGATGCCCGACAGGGTCTGCGTGACGCTGCCGCCGAAGGCCAGCGTACCCTCGTAAATGGCGGTCGCACCGGAATAGGTGTTCGAACTTGTCAGCAACACCTTGCCGACGCCGCTCTTGCCGATGGCAGAGGCGGCCGTGTTGTTGACGACCGGCGCATTCACCGTCAACACAGCGTCGGCACTCAGGTTCTCCATCATCATGCTGCCACCTGCCGTCAAAGGAGAGAGGTAACCGTCGCCCGCGTTTTCGCCAATTGTCAAAGAGGACTGTCCTTCAGAAATCATCAATCCAGAGGTCAGCAGGGTCTTGTTGGTGACGCCATCGTTTGTCCTGACCACCGCGCCGGTGGCGACATTCTGCTGGATCTGCAAAACACTGTTCGTCCATTCGCCAGCCAGCGTGATTGGCCCAGAGTCACCAAACGAGGTGATACGGGCGGTGGCAGACGCGTCATTAGGGATAACGGAATCAGGTCCGCGAGCAGCGATGTCCGTCGTGCCGACACCTGCGAGAAGGTAAACGCCACGTGTGCTGCTGTAAGCAACCGTGCCGGAGCCATTGATCGTGGCCCAGGTGCCGAGCAGTCCGTCGCCTTGGCCGGTGATGAAGATACGGTTTTGGTCGCTGTCGCCAATACCGGCACCGATGAAATCGACCGTCGCGCCAGGCGAACGTGTGATCGATGCGAAGCGGAGTGTCGACTTCTTTCCTGTTGGTGCCGGAGAAGCTGTTACGGTGTTGGCGCCCGCGTTCACGGCAAGCACCCCTGCCGTTTCGCTGTAATCAGCCGAGCTGCCGTCGTTCGAGAATTCGAGGTTGCCGCCATTCAGAGTAATCGTCGCGGCATCGCGCAGGCGGTTGCCGTTGTTGGCGCTGGACGTATTTTCGATCCGAAGTACCGCGCCGTTGGTGATGGTGATGGCCGACGTGCCGGCAACCGCGCCATTGAGGCCGCGGAGGATCAGCGCTCCGTTATCGACAGAGGTCGCGCCGCTATAGGAGTTGGCGCCGGAGAGATACCACGTGCCGGTGCCCGCCTTAGCGAGGGCGGTGCTGCCGGGAACCAAACCTGCGATCTCGCCGGTGCCCGCCGTCGAGCCCTGAAGCCGGATCAGCGAGCCAGAAGATATCGGTGATGAGGTGAACTTGAGGTTTCCGCTGCCCGCCTGTTCGACGATACCGCCCACACCACGGAAATCGAGAAGACGGTTACTGTCCTCTCCCTCTCCCGTATACAGCAGACGTGGCACGTCATTCGCCGTAGTCGAAGCGAAGATAACTCGCTGGCCCCTGCCGAGATTGCTCGTCGTCGATCCCTGATTGCCGACGCTGCCGACGCTGATCGTCCCCCCCACGTTCATGATGACGTTCGAGTAGAAATCGTTCTGACCGGCCAGTACAAAGGTGCCGCGGTAGGTCGCGTGCCAGAACTCGAAACCGGGAACACCTGTGATGCCCGCGTTGATCGTCAGCGTCTTTCCGCTCGCCACGCCATTGTCCGCGTAGTTATCGCCGCCTGCCGTGCTCAGCACGATCTTGCCGGGGCCGTTGATGACGCCATTCTCTGAAGCAACGATACAGGTGCCGCCGCCGGCATTGAACGTCGTGGTCCCCGCGCTGAGGTTGATCACGCCGTTCGCACCGGTCATATTCAATTGGTTGAGCGTGTTGTTCCCGCTTAAGGTCAACGTCGAAGGCGCGTTATGTCGCAAGATGATCGAGCTGGCGCCTTGCGCAACTTTGCCGAGAATCGAAACAGGACCGGTGCCGTTGATGTTCAGCGTCTTTGTGCCACCCACCGTAGCGTGGCCGTTGACGTTGTTTACGGACAATGTCTGTGTCGCATTGTCGTTTCTGATGCTATAGCTGGCACTGGCTCCGTCAGGGCCGAGCTGGATGGCGCTGTTGAAGGTTTGGCCAGCGGCCGCACTCGACCCCAAAACGAACTCGCCCCCGTTAGCCATGACCAGGTTTTGGCTGTTGGCGGCTCCTGCGCCCAAAGTGTAGGCCACGACATTCGCCGTGTCGAACACGATATTGGATATGCTCGAAAGGCCGGCAACGTTGATGAAGGTTTGCCCATTACCACTGCCGGTAAACGACGCCGTTTCATATCCTGCCGGAAAAGGTGAGACACTCCAGTTGGCGCTGTTGGTCCAATAGACGTCCTGCGTTCCGTTCCATGTGCCGCTTGCGGCGCGTGCCGGGTTACCTCCGAAAAGAAAGACGGCGGCAACAATGGCTGACAGATTAAGGCAGCGTTTCGCGTGACACATACTAACCCCCGTATTGGTTGACAATTCCGATAACAGCATAAAACCCGACTTCACCGAGAATTCTAAACCCAATTGCAGAGGCCGTCAATTACGGACAGTCCGATTAATCGGCCGACGGGGAAGGGAAGAATTGGGATAAGCGAGTTAAGCGGGGCAAGTGCGATATGCGGAGGTCAGAGATCGGCAGTGGGCAATCGGCAATAGGCAATGGGACGTGGGAGATCCTGACGGCGGAGATGAGACGGTACCCAAGGGCGAGCCATGGGCGGCGTTCGCGGACCGGCAGGGCGACTGGGTCCGGGATCTTGCGCTGCACATCGGGCGCATGCGGTGCGGCCTGACGCTGAAGGAACTCGGGCGCCACGCGGGCGGCCTGGGTGTCCAGGCGGTGGCGAAGGCTTGCGGCAGGATGGGCGATAAGTTGAAGAGCGACAGGCGGCTTCAGAAGCAACTCGCCCTCGTCCGCCGCGTTCTTGAAGGCGGAGCAAAAGGTTAATGTAGAATGTACACTGCGACCCTGCTCTTGTTTTTTGCGCATAACGTGGAATCCGTGTTGTATCGTTCGGAGTTTTGTTCTACAAATAAGCAATGGTCACGGTGGTTTGGTCGCAGGACGGGCAATCCGTGAAAACGGGGAAGGCATGTTCGTGCAGAAAAGAGGGATGATTTGCGCAGGGGACGATTTTAAAAGTGAGTGTGCCATGTTCACATCTCGTCGAGGGTTCATGAAAACGGGCGCGGCCGCCGCTGGCGCGGCAACGGGGCTGTTCGCGCATGCGGTGCCTCCGTCGGTCGCTGCCTCAGGCGTTCCGCTCCTTCACGTGACGGATCTCTTCCATCCGCACGGTGATCCGGACGACCACTTTGATCTGGCTGTCGCGTTTGCGCTGGCTCAGAGGCGTGCGTTCGAACTGCGCGGTGTGGTGATCGATTATCCGCCCGCCTTCCGCGCGGGTGATCCGGCCGTTGCGGCTGTGGCGCAAATGAACCGGCTGGCAGGCCTTGCGGTGCCGGTCGCGATCGGCACGTCACTCACGCTCAAGAGCCGGAAGGACGCATTGCCCGACGCGCCGGCTGTGGAAACGGCGGCGGTCCGTTTCATCCACGCG
>JAKJHA010000131.1 GCA_022704125.1 Verrucomicrobiota bacterium
TACCTGCCGTTTGGCAGTGCGCCCACGCTCTTGCCGAGCCGCACTGTGTCGGCCCACGAGAAGAGCCCCGGGATCAGGACGATCGGTTTGACGAATGGAATGTTCTTCGCCTCTGCCCGGAGCTTGTCGGTAAAGTCGCACACGATCCGTTGCGCCCAGGCGTCGCCGCGTTCGGAATTGCCGAACTTTTCCGACAGCGACAGGAGCCTTTGCACTTGCGGCGCGTCTTTGAAGTTGGCCTCTGTTGCTTTGAAAACATCGTCGAAGGTCAGAAGCTTCTCGCGTTCCACCCGCTGCTCCAGCGCGGTGAACGCATCCGCGACGGTCGCCAGCGCTGCGCCGTCGACCCCGATGTTGTAGTACTGTGCCCCGCCATGGGAGGCGTCCAGTCCGGTCTCGATCGGGCCGACCGACAACAGGTTCAACAAGAGCTCCGGTTCGTTTTCCCACTGGTGCGCCAAGTGGAAGGCGATTCCCTGCCCCGTGATCTGTATGGCCTTTTGCAGATGCTCTGCAAACGCCTGGTACAACGCTTCCGTAGATTCGTACCGCGCGGCCTTCCATGCGACTTCAAACACCTTGGCGAAGTTCACCTTTATCAGGTCGTTCATGCAGTATTCCAACCCCGGCAAACTCATCCAGTTGCAACCCAATGCGATCCGCCGCCGGGCCAGTTCGATGGGGTAGCCGTTTTTGACGAAGCCGCTGCACAATGCCGCATCGCCGGAGAAGCGCGGGTAGGCTTGCCTGTTTTCCACGAGGCAGCGCACGCCTTCGTCGAACAGCTTTTCTGGCAGGCCGTCATGAACGCGGATGGTGATGTTGCAGGTGCTTTTCAGCAGTCGCGCCGCCTGTAGAATCAGATATGACAGCGCGGAGGTTTGGTCGGCACCGCTCGCGTCGGGTCCGCCGATCTGATAGTAGTGCGGGTCGTTGAGCAATAGACAGAAGAGATAGAACACCGCGTCTTCATCATCGATCAAGCCGTCGGCTTTGTCCTTTTCATAGTAGGGCAGCAGGAGCGTGTCCAACTGCCCTCCGGCGCCGTCGCGGTTGTAGGTGCGCGATGCGATATTGAACCATGCGATCCATTGGCACGCCTCGCGCATCGTTTGCGGGGGCTGTTCAATCAGGCGCTCGTTGATGCGCGCCAACTCTGTCAGACCTCTGACCGCCGCCTCCTGCGCCGTGCGCCGGATCAGATCCTGTACGCCGAGAATCGCATCCTCTTCGGCGAGGTAAAGGTCTTGGCTCTCCTGATTCGACAGCGGTGTTTGCGCACGCCGTTCACGTACCTTGGACAGGAGTCCGCCCCAGCCGAGTTTCAGTCCGATGGCGTAGTCCGGTGCGAAATGAGCGTCCTTGCCGATACCCGGTGTGATGTCGTACAGAATCTGGCCCGGACGCAGATGGCTGTAATCAAAACCGAAAGGCGAGAGCTCCAAGCGATAGTTCGTGCGCATGCGCGACATCATGAACATCCAGCGCCCGGCCAGTGCATCGTCAGGATCAATGTAGACGGGATGGATTTCCATCAGGTAACGGAAGTTCGTGCCCCATGCCCGCACGCCATGGAACGATCCGTTCGCGTCGCGGCAGGGGAGGTTCACTTTCAGCGATTCCGGCGGCAGCACCCAGCCGTAGTCGTCTTCGTCCATCGGCCCTAGGCGGCGGCGTTTTTCCTCCGTCTGCCGAAGCTTTGTTTCGCGCAAGCGCCGCATTTGTTCTGCATATCTCATGCTTTTACTCCGTCTACAAGCAGCGGGATGCCCGCGTCTTGAATGATCTGACACAGGCGGCGCAGACGCTCATCCGATGGCGCTTGGAACGCTGGGGCTTTCCGCCCCAACGCAACGTATTTTTCCTGTCCCAGCGGCTGATAGCGCAACAGTTCGTAGTAAACCAGCGTTTTCAGCGGCTTCAGGATTTCGACCGTCCGCTCGATGTTCGCATCGTCGTCATTCACCTCCGCCACCAGCGGCGTGCGAACGATCACCGGAAGTTGCGTTGTGCGCAATCCGGCGAAATTTTTCAAGATCAGGTCGTTGGATACCCCCGTCGCGCGGCGGTGGCGTTCGGTATCCACCAGTTTCAAATCCGCCATCAGCACGTCCAAAAGCGGCAGCACTTTTTTCAGCACGTCCGCCGGGACATGCAGGCTCGTCTCAATGGCCGTAGGGATGGCCTCCGCTCGGCACTGCGCCAGCAAGGCCAGCAGAAAGTCGGGCTGGCTGCAGGGCTCGCCGCCGGTGAAGGTCACGCCGCCTTCCGGTGCATAGAACGGTCGGTCTTTGCGGATGACCGTCATGACCTCTTCCACCGTCCGTTCAACCGACGACAGGCTGCGCGCGCCGAGCCGGCATCGATCTGCATTCTCCGCCAAGCCGCCGCATGCGCCGCAGCCCAGACACTGATTCGGATAGAACAGTGGAACGGGATGCGCGCTCCACGTTTCGGGGTTGTGACACCACGCGCACCGCAGCGGGCATCCCTGCAGAAACACGACTGTGCGGATGCCCGGGCCGTCGTGAAAAGAGCCCCGCACGATGTCTGTCACCCATCCTTTCAAGTGTCACGCCTCCTGAGCGGTTACGACTCGGTTGTGTCGTTGACGGTTTCCACGCGCCCGCTTGCTGCGGACCGCAGACCCGCATCGAGAGCCGCCGTCATCTTGAGGTTGAACGCCGCGCTCAGGGTCTCATGGAGCGGCTCGCCGGTTTCGAGATGATGGATGAAGGCTTCGGCCAGTGTGGCGCGGCCTTCCGGCAGGGGGTCTGGCTCAATGATCTCGACATCGTGTCCGGCGCCCCGCGTGAGTTGCACAACCGGTTTTTCGCCGTAGATTTCAAAAGAGAGTGCGCCGCTCGAACCGAACAGCATCAGGGGGCCGGCGGTTAGATACGTTTTGCCCAAGGTTGTCCATGATCCCTGTGCGACGGCGATGGCGCTCGGGAAACGCACGAGGATTACGCCGTTGTCGTCGGCGTCACACCATTCGCTGTCGAGATTGAGTCGGATGCCCTGTGCGGAAACGGCGCTATCGCCCGTGTACCAGCAGCCGTACATCACGCCATAACAGCACAGGTCGATCGTCGCACCGCCGCCCGCCGCTTTCTGGTGCAACCAGATTGCGGCACGTTCTTTTTCCGTGAGCGGCTCGGCAGACTCACTGACGCCTTTATGCGAGGCACCCGGTCCGTAAGGTCCGGAGTGACCCACGCGGTAATGGATTTCAAGAGGCTTGCCGATGGCGTCTGCGTCAATCAGTTCCTTGGCCTTGCGCGCATGCGGGAGCCAAGTCGCCGGCCAGTTGACAACCAGCGTGGTGCCCGTATCGCGGCAGGCCCTGACCATCCGTTGCGCGTCCGGTAGCGAGACGGCCATCGGCTTCTCCACGCAGACGTGGACGCCTGCGCGTGCGCAAGCTTCGACCACATCGGGGTGCTGATTGTTTTCCGAGTTGATGGCCACGATATCCAACTTCTCGTTTGCCAGCATCTCGTGGTAGTCATCATAACACCGGGTGATGTTCGCTAGCCGCATGACATTGTTGCGGTTCCATTCGCGGGTGTACGGCACACTCCGCAACTCTGGGCACAACGGCGCCGTGTCCGCGCAGGCGACCATCTCGACCTGCGGATGCGCGGCGAACATCGACGCCACGTGGTTGATGTGCGGATGCGCAAAACCGATGATTCCAACTCTGTATTTTTTGCTCATGTCAAAACTCCTTGTTCTTTCCTCTCCCTGTCATTACCCGTCTGCTTGATCCAGACGTATTTCGCAACCCTCTTTGGCCGACTGATAGATCGCTTCCAGCGCGCGCATGACGTTCAGCGCCTCCTCTTTTTTCACGCAGATTTCTTCCGTGCCCTTAATCACCCGGACGAAATGCGCGATCATGTGCCAGTGCGCGTAGAAAGGATGATTCGGCTCGGGGGGCAGGATTTTCGGCGTGATATCAACTTGGTACCGGCCCATGTTTTTGATGACGCGCAGATCCAGCACGCGCGGGTCAAACGACAGTCCGCCCTCCGTGCCCATAATCATCACGCCGCCGGCACTGTCGGGGATGTTCGCCGCCCAGCAGACTTTGAGGTGAATGGTGCCGCCGTTATCGAGCCGCAGAAACGCGCTCGCAAAATCCTCCACATTGAACGTGGCGGCATCGTACGACGCACTCGAAACGCCGCCGGCGAATGCACCGCTCTCGACCGATGAGGTGATCAGGTTTTCATTGCGCGGGCCGATTTTGGAGTACGTCGCGCCGGAAACCGCCACGACCTTGGGGTTCCCCATGACCCAGAGCACGGTGTCCAGCATGTGCACGCCGAGGTCATAGAGCACGCCGCCACCCGACAGTTCCTTGATGTGGAACGATCCATGGGTCGGGATGCCGCGCCGACGCATGCGCGCCACGTCGGCGCAGTAGATGTCGCCGAGTTGTCCGCCTGCGGCGAACGCCTTCGCGGCGGCGACTTGATTATAGAAGCGCATCGACTGTCCTACCAGCAGGTGCCGATCCGATTCTTGCGCCGCCTTAAAGAGGTCGGCTGCATCCCGGCTGGTAATCGTCAGCGGCTTCTCACAGAGGACGTGCGCACCGGCGCGGAGTGCCGTTTCGGCGTGTTCTCTGTGGCTGCCAGCCGGCGTACAGACCGACACAACATCGGGGGATAGTTCCTTCAGCATGTTGCCGACGTCGTCAAATACGCCGGGAATCGCATGCTTGTTGGCCAGCGTCTTCGCGCGGTCGAGATCCCTGTCCACGACCCCGACAATCTCCGCTCCGGGTTGCGACAACCAAGCCGGGATATGGGCCGAGTTGGCAATCATGCCGCAGCCGACCACGGCGACTCTGAGTTTACGCTCTGACATAGCTTTTCCTCTCTAACGCGGGCGGAACCGCAATCTAATTCAACCTCACACAAAGGCACAAAGGGCACTAAGGTTTTTTGGGGGCAGCGCACTCCCAAAAAAACTAATGAACTCATGCACTAATTAACTAATGAACTTGGGTTGCGGGCTTCGCCCGCATCAGGCCTTAAGGCCGTCCAACTTCAGATCCATCTTGTCGTCCGACTTGAGAATCTCATCCCACGTGACCAGCCGTTTCTCGTAGCCAGCCGTGCGCCCCATGATGGCGATCAGGTTGCTCTCGACGCCATACTCGACGGTTGAGTTACTGTAGTCTCCCGTGGTGACCGCCGTATGGAAGAGGGCGATGTTCGCGACAGCGCCGTCCCTGTAAAGCGTCGTTGTTTTACCGCCCTTATACGGATTCCTGCCGAGGATCATGCACCTGCCGGCATACGTCGTGTACAGCCGCCCGTCAGTGCCGTAGATTTCGATGACGTGGTGTTTGTCCTGTTCGCCGGCGCCGTCATTGTAGCGCTTGGACGTGAATGTCACGGGCACGTCATTTGCGTACTGGTAGAGAACGCCGAGATAGTCCCAGTTGTCGCCGACCGGGCTTTTCGACGTGCGCCCGCCTGACCCGATCGCGCTCAGAGGTGGCTTCTGCATCATCCAGTGCATCATGTCAACCGAGTGGATATTGATCTCCACCATGTAGTCGCCGGACAACGCTTTGTAGAGCAGCCAGTTTTTGAGGCGCGTCTCGGGCGTGTCCGGTCCGGGCTTTACGCCGCACTCGCCTGAATGATTGAAGGCCTCACCGAAGGTGATCTTCCCAAGCACGCCCTCGTGCAGCCGCTTCACCGTCTCTTGGAGGAAGGGATCGTTGCGATGTTGGAAATCCACGAAAACGACCTGCTTGTTCTTTGTCGCCCGTTTGCCCGACTCCGCAACGGTCCGGCATCCAGGCGCGTCAACAGCCACAGGCTTGGCCGCGTAGACATGCTTGCCGGCGTCCACAGCGTCGGCGATCTGCTGCGGGTGGAAGCAGGGCGGTGACTTGATGATGACGGCGTCGAGGTTCCCGCACTCAAGCAGCTTCTTGTATCCGTTCAGCCCCGTGAACCGCCGTGACGCATCGATGCCGTGCTTCTCGCCGAACGCATCGACCTTGTCCTGAAAATAGTCGGCGCAGGCCGTGATCTCATATCCGCCGTGTGCCTTGAAATGGTTGGCGATCCAGCCGCCGCGTCCGCCGCAGCCGATCATCCCCACGGCGATCTTGCCATTGGCCGTAGCGCCGCGAACCAGATGCGGTGCCACGATCATGCCCGAAAACGCTGCCGCGCCGCCAGACAGGAACATGCGCCTTGAAAAAGTGTCCGTGAAACTTGGATCGTGAATGTTTGCGGTTTTCTTCATGAGATGAGGCTCCTTTCTCGTGTGATTGATTATAGTGTAGGCCGGATCGCATGGACATTGCTTGTAATCAGGGGCCATTTTTATGTATTTTATTACCATGAATGTGCAAAAATTTAAACATGCCTTCTTAAATCAGCTCAGCGGATTCGAAGTGTTTGAGCAATTGATGGACCTCCTGCCGGATGTTGCCTTTTACGTGAAGGACAGCAAAAGCCGGTTTGTCATGTCGAACCAACGCCACAATGAAATCTGCCGTGCGGCGTCGGAGTTTCAGGTCATCGGGAAAACGGATTACGATTTCTTCCCGCGAGACCGGGCGGACCTCTACGTCGAACGTGACCGGCAGATTATGCGGACGGGGATACCCACCATCAACGTCGTCGCACCCGCTCCGGAAGAGGAGGGCTCCAACCGTTTGATCATCGGCAGCAAGTTTCCGTTGAAAGACCGTCAGGGGAAGATCATCGGGGTTGCGGGTATTCACCGGTCCGTGGATGAAACGCGTGTGACGCCTCAGTCATACGGCCCGTTTGCGAAAGCCGTGCAGTACATCCATGAACACTACAGTGAGCCCCTCAACACGCGCAAGATTGCGGCCATGGTTGGGTTGTCGCATCGCCAGTTCAACCGCCGTTTCCATCGCTTCTTCAACACGTCGCTCTGCCGCTATCTGATACGGGTGCGGGTCAATGCGGCCTGTCGGTTGCTTACGGAAACCGATCGCAGTGTAACCGAAATCGCCGGTGAGGTCGGATTTTATGACCAGAGCCACTTCTCCAGAACCTTCACCCGGCTGATGGGGCTTTCACCGCTCAAATACCGCAAGCGGCATATTCCGGGGGCGTGAGGTTTATCGCCCCCACAGTGCCGGACGGACGAGCGACTCGGGCAAGTCGGGTA
>JAKJHA010000132.1 GCA_022704125.1 Verrucomicrobiota bacterium
AAGAGCCGCGCTGTGCGCGGGTCGCGGCACCGCTTTCCCTCCGCGCCGTGCGCGGAGGCATACACTTAGTCGGTTACGCTTAGTCGTTCACACTTAGTCGATTACTGCTCTAGCGACGAAGTGTAAGCGACGAGTGTAGCGACGAAGTGTAAGCGACGAAGTGTAGGGACGAAGTGTAGGGACGAGGTGTTTATGAACGTTTTAGACAGTTTTTCATTGAAGGACAAGGTGGCGCTGCTGACAGGCGGTGCGGGACTGTACGGACGCCAGATCACGGAAGCGCTGGCCGAAGCAGGCGCCACAACGGTGATCGCATCGCGGAATCTCGCGGAGTTGGAGAAGGTGGCCAAGGAACTGCGTGCCGCGGGCGGTGATGTGACGGCATTGCAACTGGATCTGGCGGAAGAGGCGTCGATTCACGCGCTGGTCGCAGAGATCGAGCGACGCTGGGGCCGGCTGGACGTACTGGTCAACAACGCGGTGACACGCTGCGCCTGCGCGGACTGGGATCTGCCGATGGAGACGTTCGACCAGAGCCTGCGTATCAATGCGTCGGCGCTCTTCTGTCTGACGCGCCTGGCCGCCGAAGTGATGAAGCGGCACCAGACCGGTTCGATCATCAATATCGGTTCATACATGGGAGTGCGCGGGCCTGATCCGCTGAACTATGTCGGCACCGATATGATGAAGACCCCCTCCCCTATCTACTTCTTCGAAAAAGGCGGCATGGTCAATTTCACGCGATTCGCCGCGAGTGTGCTGGGGTCGTTCGGCATCCGCGTCAACGCGATCCATCCGGGCGGCTTTTTTAATCACCAGCCGGAAGCGTTTGTGAAAAACTACAGCGCCAACACGATGCTGGGGCGGCTGGCCAATGACAGCGACCTGAAAGGCGTGGTGGTGTTTCTGGCATCCGATGCCTCCGCCTACCTGACCGGCACGAACATTCCCGTGGACGGCGGCTATACGGCGAAGTAGAACCGGACGTGCCGGAAAGAAAGCATAAGCCTAAAAAGAGTCCTTCACAGCCCTACCGGCAGGCAGACGCGCACAGAGTAACGGATGAGAACGGTCGTCTGCGGAGCTCTTGCGCGATAGGCCGAACGCAAATGTGACCAGGCCGCCGAGTAAGCCCCTCCGCGTACGACACGATCCGTGCCCGTCGCCGGACCGACAGGCTCTGTCACGGCAGAACCGTCGGAGTATGCGCTGCCGCTCGCGTACCGATCAAGACAGAACTCCCAAGAGTTACCCAGCATGTCGTAGAGTCCCCAAGGGTTCGGCTTTTTGAGTCCGACCGGGTAGAGATTTTCTTCAGCCGGGGAGAACCCATACCAGCCAAGTTCGGAGAGTGCGACGGAAGAGTCATACGTGGCCGTATCCGTGCCCGCGCGGCAGGCGAACTCCCACTGCGCGTCTGTCGGCAAGTCGAAGAGCCCCCATCCCACGTGTGCGCGGAGTCTGCCAAGAACTGTATTCTCCCCCACGGCGCGCGCCGCCGCCCAGTCACCCGTGCCCGGCCAATCCGTGTTGCCGCGCACGATCGTCCATGATAATCGGTAATTGATGCTCTTGCCGGATGGGTGAAACGCCGTGTCGGGCGATGGACGAGGTTGTCCCATAAGCAACGTATACTGGTATTCTGTCATGGTGTAAACGGCGAGGTAGTAATCGTTCGTGAACGAGACGTAATGCAGGATCTCGTCGTTGGCCACACGCCCAGATTCATCGGATGGCGAACCCATACGGAACGTCATGCCCTTTGCGGGAATGCGTCGCAGTACAAGCTTATTAAGCCGGTACATGTCGTTTGCAAGGCCCCCCTCCGGCAACGCCGCGGCAGAGGTGTAGTACCTTACCGTGTTCGTCACACTTAAATCGATGACCATGTAGTCTGGCGGTGTAGTCAGTTCCCATGCCTTCACCACAGCGCGAACATTTTCTGCTGTGAGGGTCGGTCCGTTCCACGACTTGTCGGGGCGCCATGTGATCGTGCGCACCGTGTCTTCATCCGCCGCCACACGTTTGTTCGCGTCGCCAACCACGCGGCCGATATTCGCGTCACCAATCGAAACCCACGGCCCTTCGACAGTACCAGTGGCGTTAGTCTCGATATCAAGTGTGATGATCGCGTCTGCGTCCGCGAGTCTGTAATGTACCGTGACAAGGGCGCCATCCGCATCTTGCGCGGCGGTGACGCTATCTGTGACGATGCGGGGCGTCGCGGCCGAAACCAGACCGACGACAAGAAAGAAGACGGAAAAAAACAGAACCTGTTTGGCCATGTTGGATTCCTTTCTCATTTTGCAACTGCCGGACAACAAGCACGCCAGGTGTAGCGGACGAGCGTTCGATCAGGCGGCGCGCTGTTGCGGTGCGCCGAGCGCGCTTCCGCAAAAGTGTTTACACTATACGCGCCGCCCCTTGCGACACGTGTCGAACCGGTCGGAGGCCCCACGGGGTCCGTGACAGGCGAGCCGTCAGAATAAGCGAGACCGGAGGAATACCAGTCCAGACAGAGCTCCCACGAATTTCCAATCATGTCATAGAGCCCCCAGTTGTTCGGCTGCTTGAGCCCCACAGCCTTGAGCCCGCCCGTATTAACCCAGGCGATGTCCAAAACCGCTGCCCACGTCTCGCCGCCGTTGTATAGCGCGCGACCCTCGCCGGCCCGGCACGCAAACTCCCACTGCGCATCCGTCGGCAAATCCAAATCGAGCCCCGTGCGCGCACGGAGTTTCCCGACAATCGAATCGGGAGCAACCGCGCGTGCGACCTCAGGATCTTCGGCAGGCCACACGGCGGCGGTACCACGCAGCATATCGTAGCTAAGGTCGCCGACCGGATAGAGACGCGCCGGTTTGTCGTTCCAAACGACGAAACCTGAACGGTTGACATCATGGTACTGCCCGCTTGTGATGGGAAAGATAGAAAGGTAGAAGTCCTCCGTTAACGTAACGAGATGCGGGATCTCCACATCAGACATACGTGAGCCCTCGCCCGGTGCAGACCCCATGCAGAACGTGGCATTCGCCGCCGGGACTTTTCGCATTACAAGGCGTGTGAAGCGATAAACGTCGTTTGCAAGCCCGCCCTCCGGCAAAGCCTCGGCCGAGGGATAGTAGCGGACAAGATCAGGCGAATCGCCGGCTTCCAAATCCACCACCATGTAATCCGGCGGACAGTTTGTCGCCCATGCTGTTACCACGGCGCGTATCTTTCCAGCATCGATGTACCCGAGCGCCTCACCCGGCCTCCAGAAAATCGTCTGTGCACCGCTCTGACGCACCATGCGGTTAACGGCACCCCCCACGCGCGTCAGGTTGTGGTCGCCCACGTGCACCCAAGGTCCCGCCGCCGTGTCGCCGGCATTCGTCTCCACGGCGAGCGTCACCACCGCTGGCGCGTTCGCAAGCGTGTATTGCACCGTTACCATGGGAGCGTCGTTTACAGAAAGCATCACGCTTGCCGGATCGATGGACGGCACCGCCGCACACACGACGGTCGCCGCAAAAAAGGAAATTCCAAGAATGTTCGTTTTCATCGGCGTCTCCTCCTTCAACGTACAACAGCGTGATGCCACAGACGAATCACGTAGCGCTCATTTACCTGCGTCTCGCCCGCACCATTGCGGTACGCGCTACGCATACCGTACTGGGGCATATTCACGGCACCGCCGCGTACAGCGCGCTTGTTGCTGACCGATGCCGACTTGACGCAACCGACGGGTTCGACCACAGCAGAGCCGTCCGAGTAATTGGCATTCATCGAGAGCCAATCGAGGCAAAGTTCCCAGCCATTGCCGAGCATGTCGTAGAATCCCCACGCATTGGGCTCAAGTTGTCCCACGGCGTACGGTGTCATCCGGCCGTCCGGGTTGTTCTCCTGATACCAAGCGATCTTCGCAAGCCGGGTTTGATCCAGTTGGCCGCAGTAGGCCGGATAGTCGGTGCCTGCACGGCAGGCGAACTCCCAGCACGCTTCAGTGGCAAAATCGAACCAGTCTAACCCCGCATGACGGCGTAACTTATCGAAGAAGGTACCGCTCCCCACGGCGTGAGCCGTGGCGAAATCGCCCGCACTCGGCCAGCTCGTGTTGCCACGGATCCCGTTCCAACTGATCGAGGTCTGCGGGAAAACCGCATCGGCCGCAGACGGTTGCGTACCGCCCATGATGCGCCAGTACTGCTGTTTCGTCACTGTGAAGACGGAGAGGTAGTAGTCGTTCGTGAGCGTGACGAGATGCGGAATCTCATACGCGGCCGAATTCGGATCGTCCGATGCGAGACCGCCCATACGGAACATCGCACCCGCGCCGTGAACCTTGCGCATCACGAGGTGATCTGTACGGTAAAGGTCATTTGTGACATCCCCTCCGGGCAGTGCATCGGCCGTAACGTAGAAATTCACCGTGTTCGTCCTGGTGAGGTCCACCACCATGTAGTCCGGCGGTGCATTCGTCGCCCATGCGGTCACCACAGCGCGTACACGTCCATCCGTGTATCTGCCGCCGGGCCAGGACACGTACGGCTTCCAAGTGATTGTCTGCGGCACGCCGACCTCGCGCACCACGCGATTCACCGCGCCTTCGGCAGTGCGGAAGTTCACAGCGCCGATCGACGCCCATGGCCCTTCTGCCGCGCCCGTCACGTTCGTTTGGATGTCGAGCGTCACCACCGCCGGCGCGTTGCGCAACGTGTATGTCACCGTCACGAGATGCGACACACTATCCTGAACAAGCGTCACTTCGTCCTGATCCACATGCGGAAGCGCAGCCCAAACGGACATCGCGCAAAAGGCCAGTGCCCAAACCGTTAATTTCTCGCGCATATCCACCTCTTCAGCGTAGGAACAGGATTAGGCCCTGCGGCTTCTCGCGTGAGAAGACCTGCGGCACGTTTGATTCTTTCTCCGTGAAAACCCGCGCTTCCAATGCGTCCGTCGTCACGGCCGTCCCCGCAGACACGAGTCCGCCCACAAATGCGGTGGCCACTACGCCCGCGCCAGCACTTACAGGCGAACGCGTCGTATCACCCTCGAATTTCCACGGCAAGTCTGCGCCGCCCGCGATCAAAACGAGCGCCGTCGTCGCGGTAAACAGCACCTTTCGTTTCATCGTCGCTCCTTTCGTAAGCTACCGGTCGTCAGTCGAGTTTCATTCCGCACGCCATCAGCGTCGTCTTGCTGACTTCAATGTCGTGCTGGTAGTAGTCTGGGTTCGGACGCTCGCCGCGGACGATCTCCGCGAGTTCCTGGAGTTGGTCGGCGTAACGGTCTTTCTGCACGCCACAGTCGACCGTATGCCATCCCTTCTTGTAGCCCGGAACGTCCTGATTGAGACGGAGCGAAAGCGTGGTCGGCTTGCCGTCGAAGCGCTCAATCGGACATATCTCGATGGAGCCACGTGTGCCGTCGATCCGCAGGCGCCGACTGCCGCATGGTGCCTTGCTGCACGCCCGTATAAGTGCCATCCCGTTTTCCCACTCCAGGATACTTGCGCCATTCGTCTTCACGCCCGGCTTGCTACCCGGTGCCGTAAGCAGGACCGGATGCGCGCGGTGCGGTGACTTGTCGCCCATCATCGGCAGGATGAAGTCCACAAGATGACACCCGAGGTTGTACAAGAGGCCACCCGCAAACGATCCGATATAGGGCTCGTACTGCGCACTGCCGTAGTTGTGGTTCATGTCCGCCTCGATAAAGTTGATTTCGCCGATCCATTTCTCACGCACGGCTTTCGTCGCAAAACGGATCGCCGGGTTGACACGGAACATGTACCCCATCTGAAGGGGAATCCCGCGCTCACGGCAGTAGTTCACCAGCGCGACATATCGGGGGTGCGACTGCCCCGTGGGCTTGTCCATGTGCATCGCGAGCCCATGCTTCGCGCACTCCCACGCGACATCCTGCAAGTCATCGTTCGTCACTTCTACGAAGACGCATTGTATGGACTTGTCCGCCCATATCTGCTCCGGTGTAATGCGCGGCACGCCGTCATAGCATGAGTAGTTCTTTGCTTCACGCGGCGTCTTCGATGCGCGGTCATCCACAATGCCGACAAGTTCAAAGTGGTCCGGAAGCACCTTGAGCGACTGGAACTTCCCGTCCGCATGCTCGTGACACATCCCCCACTGTACCACGCGAACCCGCTTTGTGCCCGGAAACGGTTTCCATTTCACGACCGGTGCCGTCTCCGCTTCCTTTTGCGCCAGGCACTGCGGTGCTACGGCGAACGCCGCTGCGGCCCCCATGAATTCGCGTCTATTGCTGAGTAGCGGCTTAGACCGCGCAGCCACAGCAGACATCCCCTCGTCACAACAGACACGGCCCTCGCCCGCATCCATCCCGTCACATCGCCCGGTTCCATTCATCGGTAGATTCCTCCTATTGCCAAGTGCCCCGACTTTCCCTCTCGGGCACTCTCCATCCCCAAACACGCATCTTTCCAACTGTTTCTGATTTTAGTGGATACCCTGCCGGAACACAAGCAGAAGGCACCCCGATTCCGCGTCTGATTCCGCATCGTCCCGTCCTTGACCTCGCCCTACGGGTGTGTCAGGATATATACCATGAAAACCTGCTTCGTAACGCGGCGGCGTTTCCTCCAACACGCGGGAACCGCCGGACTGGTATTGGCTGCCGGTGTGCGAGCGGACACCCGTTCCCGAACACTACGGCTGGGCGCACCGGCTTTCATCAAGACGGACGACCCCGTTGAACTGGCCCGTTGGCATCGCGATCAAGGGTACGGTGCCGCCTATTGCCCCAATGTTCCCCTGGCGGATACAGCGCGTGTCCGCGCGATCGAAACCGCCTTTCGCGAAGCGAATGTGGTGATCGCCGAAGTCGGACGCTGGTGCAACCTGACCGACCCCGATCCGGTAAAACGAAAAAAGAACCTCGCCACCGTCACGGAGGGCCTGGCGTTGGCCGATGCGGTCGGCGCGCGGTGCTGCGTTGACATCGCGGGCTCCTTCAACCCGGATGTGTGGTACGGCCCGCACCCCGACAATTTCACGCCCGCCTTTTTCGAGGCCGCCGTCGAAAACGCCCGGACGATCATCGACGCGGTCAAACCGAAGCGCGCGAAGTTTGCGTACGAGATGATGGGATGGTGCATGCCCGAAACGCCGGAACGCTATCTCGCGCTGCTCAAAGCGGTCGAC
>JAKJHA010000133.1 GCA_022704125.1 Verrucomicrobiota bacterium
TTGTTTTCATGGTGCATGTTTATCATATTACAAACGCACATGCAAGCACAAAAATAAAAAAATGCGAAAAAATTTCCGCTATCCCTCGCACTTGAATTGCACCCCCCTGTCACTAACCGATTACAAAAAAAAAAGACATCGTAAAAAACACGAAAAAATAGCATGCGCCGTACCTTTCGAATTGCCTACTCCCGTAGGCATGCGTTATAGTGGACGCACTTATGGCTGAGGATCAAACCAACAACGTCGCCTCCGGGACACTCGTACTCGCCGACGGCGAAAACCAAGAGAACCTTTTCCGCGTTCGCCGCACCAAGCTGTTGGTGATCAGCGGCCCGCTGCAGGGACGGGAGTTTGTCCTGAACCGTGACACCTTCACGATCGGCTCCGGCAATCACAACGACCTGATTATCGAAGACTCCACCGTCTCCAAGCGCCATTGCGAAATTGTGGTCGAGCAGTCCGGCTACCTGATCCGCGACCGCGACAGCACCAACGGTACTTTCGTCCAAGGCGTGCGCGTCTCCTCCGCCCACCTCGCCCCAGGCTCTGAAATCCAGCTCGGCAAGACCCGTATCGTCTTCTGCCCGCTCCAGGACGCCGCTGACATCCCGCTCTCGCGCAACGAAGCCTTCGGCGCCATGCTCGGCCGCTCGGTGCCGATGCGCCGCATCTTCTATCTGGCCGAGACCTACTCCCCCGCCGACGTGACCGTCATGATCACCGGCGAGACCGGCACCGGCAAGGAGATCCTGGCCGAGGAGATCCACAACCACTCCGGCCGGCGCGACAAGCCCCTCATTGTGATCGACTGCGCCGCCATCTCCAAGGAGCTGATCGAAAGCGAACTCTTCGGCCACGTCAAAGGCGCCTTCACCGGCGCCAATGCCGACCGCCAAGGCGCCTTCGAGCTGGCCGACGGCGGCACCGTCTTCCTCGACGAAATCGGCGACCTCTCACCCGACCTCCAGCCCAAGCTGTTGCGTGTGCTCGAAAAGCGCGAAATCAAGCGCGTCGGCTGCAACAAGGTGCGTAAAATCGACGTTCGCATCATCTCTGCCACCAACCGTAATCTCGCCAACGAGGTCAATGAGGGCCGCTTCCGCGAAGATCTCTACTACCGCCTCTCGGTGGTCCACCTTGAATTGCCCCCGCTGCGCCGCCGCCGCGAGGACGTGCCGCTGCTGGTCAAAAAATTCCTCGCCGACTTGCACGGCGAGGACGCCATCAGCCAGCTCGCTGATGTTGACCGTACCATGGACGTCCTCAAGCGCCACGAATGGCCCGGCAATGTGCGTGAACTGCGCAACCTGATCGAGCTGGCCTTCTACAGCGAACGCCGCCCTGTGGACCTCAGCGCCTTCCTCAGCCTCGGCAGCCTGCGCGCCGGGCGCAGACCCGCCGAGCCCGAGGTCAATTTCGTAACCGACCGTCCCTTCAAGGACGCGAAGAACGACCTGATCGAGGAGTTCGAGCGAACCTACCTCAACGACCTGCTCGCCCGCAACAAGCAGAATATCTCGCGCTCCGCCCGCGAAGCCGGCATCGAGCGCGCCTATCTCCAGCGCCTGATCCGCAAGTACGGCATGCGCGATTAGCGACGCTGCGTCGGCGCAGCGGGCTGCAACTGCTGCAAGCGCTGCGCGGCGTAGCGGCCTTGATTCGAACCGGTGCCGCTGCGGCGCACAAAGGCGGAGTAGGCCTGCTTGGCCTGCGGGTGCTGTCCTTGTGCGTCGTAGGCGAGCCCTTTGTAGAAAGCAGTGGCGGCATCGCCCGGCACCTGACGCTCGAAGGCGTTGAGGTGTTGCAGCGCTCCAGTGTAATCCTTGCGCTGAAACGCGCACTGAGCGAGCACGCTCTGCGCACGCGCCCCGGAGGGATAGAGACGCGCGGCCTGCGCGGCAACCTGCTGCGCGGCTGCGGTGTTGCCGGCTCCTTGGTGAGCCCGCGCCACCAGCATCAGGCCGACATAATCGTTGGGCGCAAGGCGCAGGCCCTGCTCGGCCGAGGCCTTGGCCGCAGCGTACTGCTTGCGCGCGAGTTGCGCCTCGGCGGCGGCGAAGCTCTTGAACGCCTCCTTGTTTTTTCGGATCGAAGCGGTCGCGGCGAGGTAGGCCTCGCGGTTCAGCACGCCGCTGTTTTTACCGGCGTACTGCGTACGGGCGCGCTCTTGCGCCGTCTGCAAGCGCTCGGTGCTCATCGGGTGCGTGGAGAACATCTGCTCGAGCGCAGAGGGATTGGCGCCGCTGAGCCGCACCAGCAACTGCTGTAATTGCACCATGCCCTGCGGGTCATATCCAGCACGCACCATGTAGAGCATGCCGCCCTCGTCGGCCTCGCGCTCCTGCGCACGGCTGTAGCTGGCCAGCACCACGGCGCTGCCGAGTTGGCCGGCCGTGCCCGCGAGATCGGCCCACGAGCTGCCCTGGCTGGCGAGATACCCCCGCGTGCCGGCCACCAGCATGTCGTAAACGGTACTCTTGCTCATGGCCGAGGCCGTGTGGCCGCAGTTGACGTGGGCAATCTCATGGCCCAGCACCGCGGCAAGCTGCGCCTCGTTCTCCATTTCCGCCAACATGCCGCGCGTGATGGCGATCGTGCCGTCCGGAAAGGCGTAGGCGTTGACGTAGACCGCGTTGACCACATGGAAGCTGAAGGGCATGTCTGGGAAGACGGTATCGGCGGGCGTGAGGGTGGCGACCAGCCTGCGCCCGACCTGATTGACGTAGGCGACGGCCTGCGCGTCGCTTGCTTCGCCATAATCCGCCGCGAACTGCGATGGCGCCGCCTGTTTGGCAAGCGAGACAAGCTGGCTCTTGCCGCTCTCGCCCTGCAACAGACTGAACTGCTGCTTGCCGGTAATGGGGTTCGTGACGCAACCGCTGATTAACAGGATCGCGCCCAGGACGGAAACCAAAACAGCCTCAATGCGTGTGTTCTTCATCGTGTCTCTCCTCCCTGTCCGGTCGTAAAGGTGTCGTCATGCACCGCGCACTCACAGCGGCACACTGCAAAAGCGGTCGCCCGGCTCCATGGGGTGGCCGTTCAAAAAAGATTTTCCGTCCATGCGGCGGCTGCCATCGGGCTGCAACGCCGTCAAACGCAACAGGCCGTTGCCGGTAACGACGATCGGGCCGGTCGGTGAAAGTGAGCAGACCGTGCCGGGCGCGACCAGCTCAAACCCGGGCACCTCCTCCTCGCACACGATCTCCGCCTGTAAAATTTTGATGCGTTCCGGCGCACCTGTCTTGTCAATGCGCACCGGCAAGAAGGTAAACGCGCCGGGCCACGGCTCAAAAGCGCGGGTACGCCGCTCGATAAGTTTGGCCGACAACGACCAGTCGATCAGGCCGTCGGCCTTGCGCATCTTGGGGGCGTAGGTCGCTTGCGAGTGGTCCTGCGGTTCGCGCGGCAACGTACCAGCGATCATCAAGCGCAGTGCCTTAACGATCGTGACGGCACCAAGAATCGCGAGGCGCTCCATCAGGGTGACCGCAGTATCGTCCGAACAGATCGGCTCAATCGCCTTGAGCAGAATATCGCCGTCATCCATGCCCTCCGCCATCTGCATAACGGTTACGCCGGTGACCTCATCGCCCGAAGCGATGGCCGCCTGAACCGGCGCGGCGCCCCGATACTTGGGCAGCAGCGAGAAGTGGCCGTTGATACAGCCGTGCGGCGGCAACGCCAGCAGCCGCCGACCAAGGAACTGGCCGAAGGCGACCACAACGATCACGTCAGGCTTGAGCTGCTCGAGTTGCTCCAAGACTTCGGGCGCATTGACCTTCTCGGGTGTGATGATCGGCTCGACTTGTTTCTCGACCGCGAACGCCTTGCAGGGACAAGGTGTAAAGCGTTGCCGCCGGCCCGATGGACGGTCCGGCTGGGTCACGACGCCGACCACGCTCACCCGCGGCGCACGCAACAGCGCGCGTAGGGTGATCGCCGACGCATCCGAAGATCCCATAAAGACAACACGCATGCACAATACCCTGTCGTTGAAGAGTTTTTTACAAGATTACCACATCACGCGCACCGTGACGCACACAATTTTTTACAAGCCGACATTTTCCGCGCGCAACGCAGCGAGGATACGTCCGGAGAGCGAGGACTGGTTGAGCGTGTAGAGATGGATGCCCGGTGCGCCGTGCGCCAGCAGGTCGCGACATTGATCGAGCGCAAAACAGAAACCGGCCTCCTCGACATCCTCGGCGGCGGCCGCCTGCCGCAGAGCGTCCGGGATCGAGCAACCGGAAAGCTCGACAAAGCGTTCGATCTGCTTGGCCGAACTCAGCGGCATGATGCCGGGCAGCAGCGGGATCGTGACCCCCGCATCACGCGCTTGCGCAACAAAGTCATGGTAAGCCGAGTTACTGAAAAAGAGCTGTGTGACCGCAAAGTCCGCGCCGTTCTCCTGCTTGCGCTTCAAGAAGGTGATGTCGCGCGCCGGCGAACGCGGCTGGCCCTCCGCAAAAGATTCTGGGTGGCCCTCTGGGTAGGCGGCGCAACCGATCTTGAACTGCGGCCAGCCGTCGCGGATGAAGCCAATCAGGTCGCTGGCATAGGCGAACCCATACGGATGCGGGCGGAAACTGCTCTCCCCCTGCGGCGGGTCGCCGCGCAGAGCCATGATGGCCGGCACGTTCTTTTCCGCCAGCCGGTCGAGAATTCTGGAGAGATCCACCTGCGAATGGCCGAGGCAAGTGAGATGCGCCATGGCGTGCAACCCCAGATTGTTCTGCAACGACGCCACCAAGTCCACGGTGTTTTCGCGCGTACTGCCGCCGGCGCCGTAAGTCACCGAGACCAAATCCACGTTCAGACGTGCGGTTTCGGCCAGCGTCGCATACAGCTTCGCCCAGCCTTCCGGTGTCTTGGGCGGAAAGAACTCAAACGAAATGGTCGGGTGACCGCTCTGAAGTTTTTCGAAAAAGGTCATGGTTGTGTCGTGTCGGCTTGCAGAAACAGTTAATCCAGACAGTAAGGGTACCAGTATACGCACTTGGTTTCATCTTGCCAAGTCTCGACAATTTGCAACTAAGGGACAGGTATTTAGTTCCGGTATTTTACGACAAAGGGACAGGTATTTAGTAAAAATAAGGCTTGCGGATCGGATGCGGGAGGTGGTACAGTGGCGGCGTTCTGTGATCAGGGCGGCGCTTGGGGCGCTTTTGGGGATGGGCAACGTGTCTTTTTGGGGGACGGTGTCTTTGGGGATTTTTGTAAGCGAGAGCTTTTTTTGGGGGTGCGCGGCCGGACGGGCAGGGTACGGCTCCGCTAAACTCTGGCGCGGGACGGTCTGGAGCGAATGAGGGCATGGATTTCGAAAGGGAAGGAGGAAGGCATGCGGCAGGCGAGGGTGAAGGCTGAGGGTACGGGGTATTACCACGTGGTGAGCCGGATCGTGGATCGGGCGTTCAAGATGGATGATGTGGAGAAAGAGATTTTCCGCGGGATCATGCGGCGCGCGGAGGCGTTCTGCGGGGTGCGGGTACTAACCTATGCAGTGATGTCGAACCACTTCCACCTGCTGGTCGAGGTGGGTGAGCGGACTGAGGTAGACGAGGCTGAACTGGTACGGCGCATGACGCTGCTCTACGGCAAGAAGCATGTCGCGGGCGTCCAGCGGCAGTGGGCGGAGTGGCGGCGGATGGGGCTGGCGCACTTGGTCGAGGAACAGCAGGAGCGGCTGCGGGCGCGGATGTACGACCTGAGCGCGTTCGTGAAGACGCTCAAGCAACGCTACAGCATGTCCTACAACGGCCGCCACGGGCGCAAAGGGACGCTTTGGGAAGACCGCTTCAAAAGCGTGCTGATCGAGGGCGCCGTGGGGGCGCTGGCGGCGGTGGCGGCGTATATCGACCTGAACCCGGTGCGCGCGGGGATTGTCGCGGATCCTAAGGATTACCGCTGGAGCGGCTACGGCGAGGCGTGCGCGGGCGGCAGGCTGGCGCGTGAAGGACTGGCGGCGGTCCACGGCGCGGGGGCTGGCGAGTGGCGGCAGGTTCAGAAGAGTTGCCGTGAGTTGCTCTACGTAGCCGGGGAGGAACGGCGCGCGGTCGAGGAGAGCGGGCAGGTCGTCCGGCCCGGGTTCAGTGCGGCGGAAGTGGCGCATGTGCTCGATGAGGGCGGGAGGCTGACGCTCCCGCAGGTGCTGCGCTGCCGGGTGCGCTACTTCACGGACGGGATGGCGTTGGGCGGCAGGGCGTTTGTCGACGGGGTGTTCGAACGGAACCGGCGGCTCTTCGGCCCAAAGCGCAGGGACGGCGCGCGCAGGATGCGTTTCGCCGAGTGGGGTGAACTGCGAACGGCGCGCGCGCTCCGCATCGCGCCGGTTCAGCGTCCTTGCGCATAGTAGCGGTGACGGTGCGGCAGACCACAACCGGAACCACGACTAAGGGGCAGGTATTTAGTCGCTCAAACGCAGCGGATCGACAAGGGAGAGCCCCTTGAAGTGTGTGCGGTAGAATCCGCGATCGCGCGTCAACAAACGGTCTGCGCACTCGGCCGCATGAGCCGCGACCAAAAAATCGGCGATCACACGATCACTGCGCGGCGTCTTGTTACAGCACATTCGTGTCGACAGCGGTGATCACGGTGCACCTCGCAGTTCAGCCACCCATTCATCCGTACGCCTGTCCGCCCCCAGACATCCCGTGACATCGGCCACGGGATCATTCGGCACGACTTTCACAGCCGTCAGAACGCCATTTTTCACACTGAACGCCAACACGGTCGCCGGCTTGATACCCAAACGGTCTCGCAAGGCCTTGGAGGCACTAAATACCTGTCCCTTAGTAGCCTGTCCCTTAGTTGTCTACGAAGGTTGACTCGCGACCCGCGACTTGCGACTTGCGGCCAGCCCTGCCCCCAAAAAAATCTGCGTAATCTGCGTCCATCTGTGGATTCGTCTAAACACCTGTCCCTTAGCTCTTAAGAGCACATTCGTGTCGACAGCGGTGATCACGGTGCGCCTCGCAGTTCCGCCACCCATTCATCCGTACGCCTGTCCGCCCCCAGACATCCCGTGACATCGGCCACGGGATCATTCGGCACGACTTTCACAGCCGTCAGAACGCCATTTTTCACACTGAACGCCAACACGGTCGCCG
>JAKJHA010000134.1 GCA_022704125.1 Verrucomicrobiota bacterium
GAAGAAGTGCTGGGGCCGGCGTTCCTGCCGGTCTTCATGCGCGAGCTAGACATCGAGTCAGAAAAAAGCGCCTGGTCGTTCGCCAACACCGTCCTGACCTTGCAGTTCATCCTGCTCGTCATTGTGGCGTGTGTATTGAGTCTCGCGCCGTCGTTGGCCGTCAACGTGCTGACGCATTGGCGACCGGATACTACGCCGGAGAAATACGCGCTAGCGACGCAAAGCGTGCGAACGCTGGCGCCGGCCGTGATCGGTTTGTCGCTAGGCTCGACGACCTACGTGCTGCTCAACAGCTACAAGCGCTTCTTTCTGGCAGCCTTCGGTGACGCCGTTTGGAAATTTGCGGTGGTGTTTTTCCTGTTCATCGGTGCCGTGTTCGCATACGACAGTGCGCAGGTGCTGATGTGGGGACTCGTCGCGGGGTCGCTGTGCAAGGTCGGTACGCACCTCTTTGGTCTGCGTGATAAACTGAACCGATTCCGTCCAGAGTTTGCGTTCTCGCATCCAGCCTTCAAACGTTTTTGCTGGCTGGCATTGCCGCTGCTAGCGGGGATTCTGATGGCCAAGGTCCGTGATGAGGTGAATAACGTTTACCTATTGAGCGCTCTGGATCAATCCGGACTGATGCAGGCCAACTCGATGGGACGCAAGTTACAGAGCACGTTGCTTTTCCTAGTGCCCTATACGCTGTCGATCGCAGCCTTCCCCTTCTTCTGTGAACTGGTCGACAGAAATGACCACCAGAAACTCGGCGATTTGGTCACCCGTTTCGGGCGTATGTTGCTCTCGGTGTTTGCGCCTTTTTCTCTGTTTGTCGCGGTGGCCGCCGTGCCCTTTACCTCATTGATTTTCAAAGGCGGACACTTCGACGCGGTGGCGGTACAGCGGACGGCGGTCTCGCTCGCTTGCTACACCTTTGTGCTCCCCGCCGCAGCGATCGAAGCATTGGTGATGCAGGCCTTTTTCGCCAATCGCCGCATGTTGGCGGTCACGCTCATCGGCATCCTTTTCTCCTCGCTCAGCATCCTGATCAGTTGGGTGGGGCTCAAGGTGAGCGACGGACGCGAGTTGCTGCTGCTCGCATTCATCGCGGGAGGGTTCACGCTTTCACGCACATTCAAAAGCGTGGCATTGGTGGAAATGCTCAAGAAAAACGCGCCGGTTTTCCCGTTTCGCCAGACAGTGACCTTTCTGCTTCGCGTGGGGCTGGCCGCTGGTTTGGCGTCCGGGCTGAGTTGGCTGCTGCTGGAGCGGGTGCCGATGCTCGCCGGCCTGCACGGGCGGACGGGCGACCTGATCAAGCTATCCGTCGCAGGGGCGGCGTTCGGTTTGGTCTATCTCATTGCCGCCTACGCACTGCGCATCAGTGAAATTCACGAGTTGTTCACGTTGCTCTGGAAGGGCAGACGCCGCAGCCGACAGAGTTAACCTAAAAAGAGCAGCTGAACCTTCAACTCTCTTTGGTTTCTGGTTTCAAGGTTTCAAGGTTTCATGGTTTCATGATTTCATGGTTTCATCCAAATCTGGATCGGATTGGCCATCGGGATCGATTGTTTAGCCACGGAACACACAGAACACACGGAAAGGCATGGCTCTGTTTCCGTGTGTTTAGTGTGTTCCGTGGTTCCAATCAGAAATTGCGTTCTGCACCAAATAGGTGCGGCGCGGATCTCAACGGAAGCCAATGTTTACGGGGCTTTGCTCAAAATCTGCATGCTCAACTGCTCTTTTTAGGCTTAACGAGGAGCGTCGCAATTCCAGCAGGTGTGCAGTGCAGCATCGACGGTTTCGCCGCAGTGTGTGCAATGCCATTCGTCGCGGGTGGGGGTTTCAGGCGTCGGATTCAAAGCGTCCCGCAACGACCGCATAAAAGCCTGGACGATTTGCATGGCGTCGGCATGGTCGCTGTCATCGACCCAGACTTCGGGCGCGGCGAACTCCGCAACGCCTCCGGTGATTACAAGCCCGATAGAGTGGCCGAACTCGTTCCGGATGTCGCTCCGAATCCCTGCCAACTCCAGCAACATGCGGAGCTGATCACACTCGGCGATGTATGGCGAAGAAAAAATTTTTATCATGGCTGTTTTCTAGACATGATTCACATGATTGGAAGTGAAGCCATTGTAGTGGGTCGCATCCGTGAAAGCGAGTGCAAAACCAAACGCGCGGGGCTTGCGGGCTGACCGGAATTGTACTATGCTTCCACCCAATTGCCATCGGGGTGTCGTCATCAGACGGCTGAGAGCATACCCGTTGAACCTGATCCGGATCATACCGGCGCGAGGGAATAGGCGTAGCCTTTTTTGAGCGGACCGGATTCGGTCCGCTTTTTTTGTTGTGGAGAAGAAATGACCGAGAACGAACCAGATTATAGCTCCATGCGTCGCGTTGTGGCGTTGACGATCGCAGGCAGTGATAGCGGCGGCAACGCCGGTATTCAGGCTGATCTGCGCGCCTTCCATGTGTTCGGCGTGCATGGCTGTACCGTGCTGGCCGCCTTAACCGCACAGAACCCCTTTGGCGTGCGCGGCATTTTGACGGCAGATGCCGATTTTATCGGCATGCAGCTTGATGCGGTGCTGGAAGCCTATGCGGTCTCGGCACTGAAGACCGGCATGCTCGCCACGCCGGATGTGATCACGGCGGTGGCCGACCGCCTGCTGCCGCACAGCCGGATCAGCAAGGTGATGGATCCGGTGATGGTGGCGACCAGCGGTGCGCGCCTGTTGCAGGACGATGCGGTCGCAACGCTCACGGAAACCCTGCTTCCCTTGGCGACGCTCATCACACCCAATCTGCCTGAGGCGGAGGTGCTGACCGGCCATGCCATCGAGGGACATGACGCGATGGTCGATGCCGTACGCGAGTTGAGCGACACCCTGGGTGTCGCCGTGTTGCTTAAAGGTGGGCATTGCGAAGCGGAAGAGGCTGCCGAAGATTTCCTGTATGACGGCGAAAGCGTTTATCGCATTACGACACCGCGTATCGTGCAGCCGATCTCGACGCATGGCACCGGCTGCTCGTTGAGCGCGGCCATCACCGCTGCGCTGGCATGCGGCAAGTCGTTGCTTGATGCGGTGGTCGACGGCAAAGCTTATGTCTACGAGTCGATCCGTACCGGTGTCTGGGTTGGCGAGGCCGCTGCGGTTTTGGGAACGCCCGCCCGCCTGCCGGTCGAGCAAGTCCGCGTTGATAACGAATAACGGGGCATCAAGGAAGTGGCGAGTGTCCACAATGTCCACGATGTCCACAACGTCCACCTGGGAGCGATACCGATCCCGATACCGATAGCGATACCGACGATATGACACAACTGCAAGCCGCACAGCAGGGAATTATCACGGATGCCATGCACCGCGTGGCGCAGGATGAGAGGGTGACGTCTGAACAAGTACGCGATGCGATCGCGCGCGGTCACGCTGTGATTCCGTTGAATCCTGCCCATTCCAATGCGCGTCCGGTGGGGGTGGGGCGTCTTTTCACCACCAAAATTAACGCGAACCTGGGACGTTCAACGACCCGATCCGGCAAGAGCGACGAACTCGATAAGTTGAAGATTGCGCTGAAGGCAGGCGCGGATTTCGTGATGGATTTGAGCGTGGGCAGCGATCTGCGGACGATCCGACAGGGCATGCTGGACGCCTCGCCAGCACCGCTCGGCACGGTGCCGGTCTATGAGACGATCTCGCGCCTTGAAGGCGACGTGCCGGTGATGAACCCGGATCTGCTGTTGCAGGTGATTCGGGAGCAAGCCGAGCAGGGGGTTGATTTCATGACGCTCCACGCTGGACTGCTGCTCGGGCATGTCGATCTGGCCATGCGGCGCATTATGGGGATTGTCAGTCGCGGCGGTGCCATCATGGCCGAATGGATGAAACGCAACCAGATGGAGAATCCGCTTTATACGCGCTGGGACGAGGTGCTCGACATTCTGGTGAAGCATGACGTGACCGTCTCGCTGGGCGACGGTCTGCGTCCGGGTTGTCTTGCCGATGCCAGCGACGAGGCGCAGTTTGCTGAATTATCCGTGCTGGGCGAGTTGGTGCAACGCTGCCGCGCGCGCGGCGTACAGGTGATGGTGGAGGGTCCGGGGCACGTGCCGTTCAATCAGATCCAAATGAACATGGAACGTCAGCAGGATGTGTGCGACGGCGCACCGTTCTATGTGCTCGGGCCGGTGGTGACCGACATCGCGCCGGGGTACGACCATATCACTTCCTGTATCGGTGCCACCGCCGCTGCAACCTACGGGGCGTCGCTGCTCTGTTACGTCACGCCGGCTGAGCATTTGGGGTTGCCCGATGGTGATGAGGTGCATCAGGGTGTGATTGCCTACCGCATCGCAGCACATGCCGGCGATGTGGCGCGCGGCTTGCCGGGTGCGCGCGAGCGTGACGACGCGATGGCGCGCGCACGACTCGCATTCGATTGGGAGGCGCAATTCGCGCTGGCGCTTGATCCCGAAAAGGCACGTGCGCGCTGGCTCAAAACCCGCGCGTGTGAAGGTGTGCCATCGGACGATCACTGTTCGATGTGCGGCAAGGAGTTCTGCGCGGTGCGAACCTCCATGCGCATCCGCGACCTCGGGTAAATCTCCGTAAGTCTGACGAATGGATTTGTGGCGGCAAGCGGTATTCCGTGCGACGCCGCTTTGGTACGGACGGGCCAGAAAGCGGTGCCGCGACCCGCGCGTAGCGCGACTCTTGTCACCGCACAAAATTTCACACACCCAAACTCAATGGTTTTACGGGGCTTTGCTTAAAACTAGCTTTTCGAAAAGGGTGACAGGCCCCAACAGCCCCGATGCATGTAGGGGCGTCTCTTTTTTGACTTGCTTGCGGTTCACGAGGGTCACGCGCCTGGGCTCGGGTCGGCGTGTATTATACAGCACCCACTCCGGCCAAGTTTCAAGAACACCCTGTGGGTTGGCACCGGTGTCGTCGGGGAGTTGTTCATCACCGATGAAACGGTTGAACCAGGTGTTCGCCACGCGGACCGTGAGCGTGTTGTCGCCGGTACGTAGGGCAGCCGTGATATCGACGCGGAACGGCTTTTTCCAGAAAACGCCGAGATCCTTTCCGTTGAGCGTAACGGCAGCGATCTGCTTCACTTCGCCCAGATCCAGCATCACACGCGCATTGGTGCCGGAGCTCTGCCACGGGAATCGGGTCTCGTACACCGCGGTGCCGCTGAAATAACGGATGTCCGGATCATCCGCGTCTTTCCAATCCATGAGCGCCTCCCAGCGGCAGGTCTGCGCAGCGCGGTTCGGATGTTGGAAGGTGACGGTCCAAGTTCCGGTTTCGATCTGAGCGCTATTGGGTTCTGCGGCAACCGTCCAGTGACGCTCCGTGCCGTCAGACAGCCGTGCTGTATAGGTGCCGGATGCTTGCGCGTGCAACGTCAGTGCGCCGGATGCGGTATAGGTCACGGGCGGCCAGGCAACCGCAGGCCGCGCGGCGGCAGAGGCTTTGCGCGCGCGTTGCGCGGCAGCGACGATCTCGGCCTCGGTTATGGTGCCCTCAGTCAGCGTAAGGCCGTCGCACATGCCTGCGAATGCCGCGTCCTCATCGGCGGTGGGATGTGCGATCTGTCCGCTGGCGACACCCTGATGCACCAGACGTCCGTCGATATAGAGCGACGGCTTGCCTTTTACATAAACCAGTGCCACATGCACGGTCCGCTCGATCGGCGTCGGTGCCGTCCACACCAGAACCGGCGCGATGTTTTGATGCCAATGCTCAAAAGCGACGATGCCATTACGACCGACAGAAAATCCGGCACCGGAGTGGCCGTCGCCCCACGTGTTGCCATGCGCGGGGAAGACAACGAAGTTTTGATCGCGATGCTGCACACCGCGCGTGGCCTGCTGCGGCAACGGGATCGTTTTGGTCGGCTTTACACTTGCGGCCATGACAAAGCAGCCCGGTTCGGAAGTTGTCGACGCATGCGTGACCGCAGCACACGAAGCGATTGTCTCGCCATTGCGCGTCAGAACATGCACCGTGGGATGCTTGCCCAGCGGTTTACGGAAGACGATGAAACGCGAACCGGCAGGCTCTAAGCACAGCGGCACGCGCGTGGCATGCGGACCCGCTTCGAACAGCGCGCTCGCGCAGCGGGTGCCGGTCTGCGCGTCCCAAATTTCTGGAATGCGTCCGGGCACGCGGAATTCGGGTGCACATTTAAGCGGCTTCTCGGTTTGATTGCTGACGAAAAAGAGGTCGGCATCGCGCAGGGTGCGGTGGGTCCAAAGCAACTCGCGCGGTGCGTGCGCCACGTCGGGCGGCACATCGAGTTCGTCGAAGACCTGCTCCAGCGTGTAACCGTGAAAGACGCGACCTTGTTGCACGCGACGGAGTTGCGGCGTCTGCGGTGCATCGCCCCAGAGACGCGTTGCCACAGCTTTCACTTCGCTGTCGCACGCCGGATAACCGGCTAGGCTCGGCGAGCGCTGCGGCGGTGCGCCGACCAAGGCCAAGCCTTGGCGCACAAACGTTTCGATGCGCGCGAGCAGGCGCGGGGTCATGGAGTCTGAAGGCGGCAACACAAGCACACGATAGCTCTGGCCGTTGGGCAGAGTGAGGCGACCGTTTTGACAGGTCGCGTGCGTAAGTAGAATTTCCGCGTTGATATAGTCAAAGTCGTAACCAGCGGGGAGGGCGGGAGATTGCAAGCCGTTCATGCGCGGGGTGTCTTCACCGAAAAAGTAGGCGACATCCGCAGCGTGCGTGCCGGTCTGCAACAGCGCGCAACAACGCCGCAGGTAATCGGTCCAGCCCTTCCCATACTCGGCGAACCAAGTCGAGTTGCGGTTGAAATCCGCGCCGAACCAAGGCACGAGGCCGGGCTGCACCGCGTAGGGCTGGTGCACATAGACGTGGAGCACGAAGTGGTTGATGCCCTGCGTCATGCACCAGTCGCCACGGGTCTTCATGTTCGCGGGCGTCTGCACGAAATTCTTGCCCGAGGTGAAGGCTTCGGCCGAGATCACGCGCTTGCCGTAGGTGTGGCCGCAGGAGGAGGCAAGGCGGCATTCGACATCGCCCAGTGAACTCCATAGCCAGTACTCGCCGCCGATGTCGTCGGA
>JAKJHA010000135.1 GCA_022704125.1 Verrucomicrobiota bacterium
GCGTCGGCGTGTCTTCGAAGATCGAGGGCTCGCGCACCTTGCCGCGCACATGCTTGAAGCGGATGTTGTCAAAGACCGAGTGCGTGGCGTGCTTGTAGTAAAACTTGCAGAAGCCCTTGGCGTCAAGCGTCACGTTTTCGAACGAGATGTTCGAGATGTTCACGCCGGGTTCGGGACGCGACCACGCCCCGACGGCGTTCACCGCGTAGCGCGTGTTCTCGATCTTAATGTTTCTGAACTGCGCGTCGCGGATGTTGCCGTTGCCCACACCGAGACGGATCGCGTTGCAGTCTGACGAGAATGTGCAGTCTTCGACAATCACGTCTGCCATATCGCCGTCCCTCTTCAGGCGGCTGCCGGCTGCCCGTAACGTGATCGAGTCGTCCGCCGTGAAAATCCGGCATCCCGTCACGCGCACGCGCCGCGAACTGTCAAGATCAAGCCCGTCGCCGTTGTATGTGTGCGGACGGCGGATTGTGTGGATGTACGCATTGCGCACCTCCACATCCTCGCAGCCGTAAACGAAGCAACTCCAGTATGGTGCATCCGCCATTTCGATGTCCCGGATCACAATGTTCCTCGATTCGACGAACCATACCATTTGCGCCGGACGCCATGGAATCTGGAGCTTGTTCTTTGGATGGGAACCGTCCGGCATCTTCAAGAACACGGGCGCGTTGCCGTCGATCTTGCCGGGGCCGCGCAGCGTCACGTTCTCCTGCTCGATACAGAGAAGGAGGTGTCCGCCGCTTGTGTTGTCGCCCACCGAGGCGGCGTTCTGCGGACAGCAGTTCGACGCGCAGTAGTCCGCGCGGTCCGGGCTCCCCTTCAGCACTGCACCTTCCGCGAGGTGGAAGTCCACGCCGCTCTTTAGGTACACCGAGCCCGAAAGGTACGTGCCCGCAGGCAGCAGCACTTCGCCGCCGCCCGCGCCTGCCGCCGCGTCGACCGCCTTTTGGATCGCCACCGTGTCTTTGGTCGTGCCGTCGCCCTTCGCGCCGAAGTCCTTCACGTTCCACGTTGCGGCTTGCACTGTGACTGCGGCCATCGCCATCATTGAGGCATACATTGTCTTCATGGGTTCTTTGCTCCTTACTGGATCCAGATCATTGTGCCCCTGACAGGAACGAGCGAAAGCGTTCCGTTCTCTATCTTCAGGGTCCAGGCACCGGGAAGCGGGTTCTTGAATACGGGCATCCCCGTGATTGTACCCGTGGCAGAGGCAAGGACGACGCCGTCCGCTTTGTATGCCTCAAGTGTTTCGGCGTCCGCCAGCACGTCAATTTGGGCGTCCGTCAGATCAAGATTGCCGTCGACCGAAAGCAAGGGGGCGTCGGCGGCAAGATTCGCTGCGGCAAATTCGAGTGTTCCCGCGAAAACGAGATCGCCGGTGACCTCAAGTTGGCCTCCACCGACCGCGTCAGAAACATCGCCGGACAGGGTGGCGCTTTTTTCGTTCCACACGGATATTTTCTGTGATTTTCCGCCGAGCGCGATGCCGTTCGCGAATGTGAGCGCGCCATCTGCGTATTGACTCTGGAGTTGGATGATCGTGCCTTCAGGCAGGTAGTCGGAGCCGACCATAAGCTTTGTGCCTTCGCCCCCGAGGTTGACCGTGAGGTCGCCGCCCCACGCCGCGAAGCCGCCCCGCAGTCCGTAGCTCGCCGGCATGGAGGCGTGCGCCTTCCAGCACAGTTCGCCTTTGCCGGTTCCCGCAGGACGCGAGAACGAACCGGATGTCTCAATCACGCCGACGCCATTCGTGCCGTCCGCAAGACAGATGCCCGCGTTCGCCGCAAAGACAGATGACGGCGTGCGCATGTGGCCGAGCACGTAATAGTCGCCCGAAAACGACGAGTGGTCACCCGTGTAGGCCATATTGAAGCCGGGACGGATGAAGTCGGCCGTCAGGAGGTCTCCCGATCCCGACAGCGTCGAGGCAACGGTGTTGCCGACATCGCCGTAAACCGGACTGAACATCAGCGCCGAGTCGGGTAGAATTTCAATTGTGCGCGCACCCGAAATCGCGAACCTGCCGCCCCGCATGACGATGATACAATTGCCTTTTGCCTTCACAGGCGCACCGGCGGCACCCAGGTTGTAGTCGCCTTCGATGACCACACCACCGTTCACGAGGTAGAGTCCGCCGGAGTACGTGTCACGGCCTTCGCTACTGATGAGCCAAGCGAGCGCACCGAAGTCGGGACGGCCCCGATTAAATCCGCCGATCGTGAGCGGCATCGGCGTGGACGTGTCTGGATCGCAGAACGGCCCGACGATCAATCGCCGCACGCCGTCTCGGTCGAAGAACGGATTGTTGTCGTCGCTGCTGTTGGTTCCCCGAGAATTGGATCTGCCGCGCGCCGACCGCTCAAACACCACCATGCCGCCTTTGGTGCGCGTCGTGAGGGCGCAGCCGGACGAAGCTGCACAGCGCACAACGCCGAGGCCACTTGCGGGGCGATAGATCATGCCGGATTGGATTTCGACCGGCGCGTCGTTGGTGAGATAAATTTCCGCGTATTCGAGCACCACGCCGTTCAACTTAGCACAGGTAAAGGTTCCGCCCGTCGGTAGCAGGACGGTGTCGTCATTATCCACCGTCGGGCTTGTTGCGGCCATCGTTACCGTACCGTCCTGTGCCCGCTCCAGAAGTCCGCCATCCGGCCCGGAGTAAAAGATGCCATTCAGGACGTTACGGTTGGCCGATGTCGAATTGTATTCGGTGGCTTGGATCGTGAGCGCGAGTCCGTTGCTGGAGGCAACACCCATGAGGCCGCCCGGTTCGCGGGAGAACGTCCCGATTGTCAGCGTCGCCGTTCCTGAACTGCCGGATGTCTGGATTTCTGAATAGCCCGCTTTCGCAACAACCGTTCCTAACGCCGAATTGGCGGGTGTTGCGATTCGCGGTACGGATAGGATGGCCGATTGGGCCATATCCACCGTGGCGGCTGGGAAACCACCGCCATCCGCGAAGGCAAGTTTACCTTCCTCGACGCTGAGGTCGCCGTCGAATTCCGTGGCGATGCCTTTCTGCGTCCATGTGCCTGCCCCCGTCTTGCGCAGGGTGGGGCGCGTGTTTTCGGCGAGGGTCACCGTTGCCGCTGCACCCGACCCGGTGGCCGACATAAGCGAAACCGTCACGGTGTCACTCTGGGCATATCCCTCGCCGCGACAGGTCACCACGATCTTCTCGATCGTACGATCCTTGCTCAGGACGGCGTAGGCGGTGGCGTTTGAACCGCTACCGCCGGTGATCGTCACCTGCGGTGCTGTCACGTAACCGGAACCGGCGTTGTTGAGCGTGATCGAAGAGATTCCCCAGCCGCCAGCCGAACGGAAAGCCGGAGACAGAGAGGCCGTCGTTCCAGAAGCCACATCCACGGTACCGCCATTCGGATAGACGACCGTCGGCCAGCCGCTCAGCGAGCCGGTGGTGCCTGTACGGCTGTCATAGAAAGGCGCGAACACGCCGCCGTCGAAGTTGATCTGCCGACTGTTGCCGGTGTTGCCGTAGTCTGCGAATATACGGGAGAGTTCAAGCCGTCCGCCATTCATGTTGACGATCGACGTATTACCGCTTCCGAGCCTTCCAAGAACCAGCAGGTTGAAGGTCGCGCGGGCATCGCCATCCACCGTCAGCGTGGCCCGTCCGCCCGTCACGTCGGAACCCCAGTAGCCGAGACCGAAACGCTCGTTCCACATATCCAGATGGCCGCCGTCCACATAGATGTCAACCGCCGTGTTCGCGTCCAAGCCGATTTTGAAATAAACCTCGCTCGGGACCCCCGGCTTACGTGTCATGAACGTGCCGCCGGCGATGTGGACCGACGAGTAGGCCGCCGAACACCCGAGCCGGGCCGTGTCGTTAATCGTATCAGAGCGTAGTGAGACCGTGCCGCCGTTCTGGCGGAGGTAGCCCTCGAAAGAGCTGGCACCCACGGTCAAGACACCGTTCGTGGCCGACATGACGCCCCCGTCCACCCACAGCGCACCGGGGCCAGAGGAGGCGACAACGAGATTCACGTTCGAGACTGTCAGCGTCGAGGGCTCCTCCATGAAAACGGCACCTGAATTTGGCGTACCGCTCCAAGTGTTGCCGATACGGACGTGGTCTGCCCTTGCCATGAACGAACCGCCGTTACGAAGGACGAGTTTCGCCGGTCCAGTGTAGCCGATATAGTTTTCGGTCGTTGCCGACGTCACCTTGTTCTCGAAAACGACGTTGCCTTTCATCATGCGGAAACCGCCGCCGGAGACCCTCAGTTCCGCGCCGGTGAAAATCTGCCACCAGTCGACGATGTCTGTCTGTCCGGGATAGAACGGGCCGAGAGCCGTGTGCGGCTGCTGTACGACCCAGGTCTGGTCGCCGGTCTGTCCGGTCGTCCGCGCGTCGACGCGCCCGCTTGCCGGGAGGTGGTCTTCCCAGTTATAGGTGCCGCCCGCTGTGGGAAGTGCATAGGATGTTGTTGCCGTCGCTGAAACAAGCGCGACCGTGCCGAGTATCAGAAGTTTCTTTATCATTGGCCACCCCTCTTTTTGTCCGATCCTAGTAGTGGAGACAGGTTACCAAATATCACAAGGATAAACTACACGCAAATACGCCAAATAAGTAATCGGTCGGTTGATGACAGGGGGGCGACGACAATGCGTTTCCGGTGAAAAAGGGGATACGGTTTGGAACCATGGTCGTTGTGCCGCCATGCGGCGGCACTGGATAAGTGTCTGCTTTCGAAATTTGGAGACAAGAACTGCGCTGTGCGCGGGTCGCGGCACCGCTTTCCCTCCGCGCCACGCGCGGAAACTCTTAGTCGCCACACCTAGTCGATTGCGCCAGCGACGAAGTGTTTGGACAGTGTAAAACGACGACGTAGGGACGAAGTGCAGGTCGCGGCACCGCTTTTGCACACCGCCCTGCCGTCGTTCTCACGCCCAAAAAGCGGCGTCGCGCGGAATACCGCTTGCCGCCGCAAAATCTTTTCGCCTGACTTGTGAGCACCGAAATGGGCACAAACCACGCACTAAACTCGTATGGCCCCGTCACCAACCGATTACGTCTGAAAACACAGAACTCACCGATAAGCAATGAAAAGTGCGCGGCACATTTCGCAGACGAAATCGGTCTGCAGGACTGTCCCGTAAGACTCGCCGTAGCCGCAGGTCATCTCGATCAGGAACCCGAAACGTCCCGCAGCTCCGTTGTTCATTAACCCCGGAATGCCGCTGTTGGGGATGAGAAAATCGAGCAGATATTGCGACGACTCCTTTTCGTCGTTCTGTCGTAACAGGTGCCTGCCACGCAACCGCAGGTTGGCGATCCGCTGCATCGCAAGTGCCCGGTCCTCGTTATCTGGATGTGCCGTTACAGGCAGGATGCCGAATTTGTTGGCCTTGACGCTGGTGTTGCCGTGAAAATCCAGGATGCAGTGTAGGGTCGGGTCGCTGATGATCCGCTTGTAAGCCACGGCTTCCGGTTCCGTGAACGGCGCCGCTCCCTTCCAGTCGTAATCGAACGGGCCGTATACGCCGTCATTGTTGCTGTCGCGCCCTTTGTAGCGTTCCCAGCGGTAGTCGCCTTGCCGGTTTAAATCTACTCCGTTGGCGTTTTGCCGCTGTCGTTTGTCATAGCCGGAGGGATTGATCAGCGGGATGATCTTGATCCGAACCGCGCTTAAATCAACCGCATCGCGCATCCGGCCCTCGGCAATGTGCCGCGCGAATGTCATCAACCCATACCCCGGTTCCCACTCGCTGCCGTGCGCCGATGAGTAAAGGAAGTAGAACGGTTTACCCGGCGTACCGAGATTCAGGCTCCACAGCCGATAGCCGCCCGATGCTTCGCCTTCGTCCTCGATGCTGATCGCCGGATACTTTTCCGCCAGTCGCCGCATCTCTGCCACCACGCCGTCATAGGGCATCTTTTTCGGATAGTACTGCCCAAACGATGCAGGATTGCCCAACGCCCCGCTGACCGGCGTGAAGGCGTAGTACGCATCAACGTTACGGTAAAAAGGTTCGCGTAGGGAGAGCAAGTCGCAGGCTGTGATACGTCCTTTGCCGATAGCCAACTTAACCAATCCCGGCTCGCCACCGGGGCCTTCGGCCAGAACTTCTAAACCTTCCGCACGAAAACCCTGCGGCAGAACCAACAGCTTGCCATCCGTCCAACCCATGCGCGGCATGACCTGTCCCGTTGCGAACCCCGCTGTGGCATCATCCTCCCGCACGACTTTCGGCCCAGCCTGCATCTGCGCTTGCAGGTTTTTGACAGCGGGATCGCCGACCTTCACTGCCACCGCTGCGCTCCCGTGCGCCGCCGCGAAACAGCGCATGTCCATAAAAACACGCCCGCCCTTCTCTGCGAAGTCCTTGAGCGTCGGCCAGACTTCCGATGGCAATGCGCCATCGTACAAAGCCAACGCTCCCGCCGCGTTTGCAAGTGCGGCGTTCGGTGCGCCCGTAGCTTTGACCAGCCCTGCGCCCAAAAGAATCTTGGCGTTTTTGATTGTTGCGTGGTCGTCCGGCAGGTCGCTGAACAGCACGACCGTAGGCTCCGGCGGCAGTGGCTCAGGAGGTTGGCGCACCGTCAACGCGGCGTCGTCGAACCATGCTTTGCCGACGCCCTGATTGATCTGCAAGTAGGCCATCACGTATGCCGTGCCCTCTGGCACAACAGTCCGCAGACGGAAGCGGGTCCAATCAAAAGTGCCGCCCGGCCCCACTGCAATCGGTTGCGAGACGATACCGCCTTTTTCATTCATGCAGTAGATCTGCAGCGAGGTCACGCCCTCCGCGTTCATGGCGGATTTAATCCAAGCTGTGAGTTCGATCCGGCTGCCCGGCTCGATTTTGATCGAGCGGTCGTGTCCCTGCCGCAGGCGTGTTTGCACCGGCTCTGTATTCTCCAACACCGCCGCCGCGCCACTGCGTCCCTCGCCTGCGGCGCGCCAGATTTTGCGCGCCGCGCCGTCCGGTGTGCGCCGCTCCCAGGCCGGTGTCAGCTCGTCCTCAAATCCG
>JAKJHA010000136.1 GCA_022704125.1 Verrucomicrobiota bacterium
ATGCAGATCATGGCGTCAAAGCAGTGCGCCTTGACCATGGACTCCACGCAGTCCGCGATCAGTTCACGGCTGGGCAGCGAGTATTTCATGCCGCTATGTCCCATCGCGATGCCATCGCAGATGCCGATCGTGTTGAACTCGAAAGGTACTCCGCCCGCTTCACGGATGCACTGCTTGACCTGCTCCGCGACCTTGTTGAGGTGGCAGTGGCCCGGAATGACGTCCGTGTAGGAGTTGCAGACACCGATGAACGGTTTTTTGAAATCGTCCCGTTTGACGCCGGTGGCCATGAAGAGGCTGCGGTGGGGGGCGCGTTGGAATCCGGTTTTGACTTGGTCGCTGTTCATAGGAGTTAGGATTTAGGAGTTAGGATTTAGGAGTTGGGAGTTGGGGTTAAAGCTTTGCGGTTGTGGCGCGCGAGAGGTAGGTGCCGGTCGTGGTGTCCACGATGATCGCTTCTCCGGCTTCCAGATACTCAGGCACCTGAACCACCAGGCCGGTTTGGCATTTGGCGGGCTTGGTGCGCGCCGTCACCGAGGCGCCCTTCATCACCGGGTCGCAGGATTCGATGGTCAGCACTACCTTGTGCGGCACTTCGATCGTAAGGATCTTGCCGTCGGAAATCAGCGCGGCAATGCCCTCCATGTCTTCGACCAAGTAATCGAGCTGTTCTTCGATGGCCGATGCCGGGAGGGTGAACTGCGAGAAGTCCTCGGTGTCCATGAAGGTGTAGAGGTCATCCTCCCGATACAGGTATTGCACCGGACGACGCTCGAAATCGATATCATCGAACGACTCTTCGCCCTTGCAGGAGATGTCCTGTTTGGCTTTGGTGATCAGGTTGCGGAAGCGGAAATGGTAGATCGATGCCGCACCGCGGGCACTGGGGGTTGTGATGCTCAGATTTTCAAGCACATGAGGCAGCCCGCGAATGCCGACGAGACTGCCTTTCTTGAGATCGCACGCTTTTGTCATAATGGTTTCGCTCCGATAAAAATGCGTAGTTTACTCGGCGGAGGCCGGTTTTGTCGAGTGCGCGAATGGCTTTGGATAAAGCTGACGGTAAATTTCCAGTGTGGCGCGCGCGGCCTCGGTCCACGAAAAGTTGGCGGCACGCGCCAACCCCTTGTCGCGGTAGGCGTCGTGCCAGTCGAGCGAGATGATGGCGGCGTGAATCGCGCGACGCCACTCCTGACGGTCGATCGGGTGTACCAACTTCGCTGCTCCGCCCGTGATCTCTTTGTGTACGCCGAGCGCGGAGCAGATGACCGGTGTACCGCAGGCCATGGCTTCCAGCAACGGGAAGCCAAATCCCTCGACCAGGCTTGGAAAGAGCAGGGCGTGCGCCGCGCTGTAGAGTGCCGGCAGGTCAGCTTCGGGAATCCATCCCAACCACGACACACGCTGTCCCAGCCCCAGTTCCGCGGCCTCTCGCCGCAGCGGGCTGGTGTCGCTGTCGAAACCGGCTAGCACCAACGGCATCGAGGCGGTCGGGTCCATCAGCGCCAGGGCGTGCAGCAGGGTGGTCACGTTCTTGTAGGGGCGGTCGGAGCCGACATACAGTAGAAAGCGCTCGGGCAGATGGTAGGTTTGCCGGATCGCCTCGACGGTCTCTTTGGGTTGCGGTTGGAAAGCGGGGGAGACTCCGTGGCGGATCACCACGCTGCGCCGTACGGCACGGGTACCGAAGAAGCGGGTGCAGTTTTTCAGCGCGTCTTCGGAAACACCGATTAACTTGCGGCAATGACGTAGTGCGCGTCGGCCCGCCAGATGCCAGAACAAGCGGGTCGCAAAAGAGCTGTATTGCGGGTGCGAGAGCGGAATGACGTCATGCATCGTCAGCACCAATTTGCCGGGGACACGCAACGGGGTCAGGAGATAAGGGGCGTGAATAATCTGCGGTCGGATCGCGCGCATCAACCGTAACGTCTGCATGTGGCTGCGGAAAGTGGTGAGGTCCGCCTCAACACGGTGGAGTGTTACGCTCGGATGATCCAAGCACGGGATCTCTGCCTTTTCGGGCAGGATCACATGTAGCCGCTCATTCGGCTCCAACTCCGGCAACAAGGTGGCCAGCAGTTCGCGGATGTAACGGTTGATGCCAGGAAAGTCACGAGTCGCCGCGCGGGCGTCGAAAAGCAGCGTGTGGTTACTCTGCATCGCGGTGCGCGGTCCTCAATAAATCCGTTCGTGACGGGTAGACGCTAAATCGATACGATATTGTCATGTTACAGTGAATAGGCGTCAGCCGGGGCTGTTCTGGCCCGAGCTGAAAACCCCATTATCTTTACCATAATCGGGGCGCTATTCCAAGTGCTCAGACAAGCGATGGAACCCCACCATACAAACCGCGTGATTCTGTTGACTGGCGACGGCAAGGGCAAAACCACCTCGGCGCTGGGCATGGCGTTGCGCGCTGCGGGACACGGCCTGCGCGTCTGCGTGGTGCAGTTCATCAAGCAGCGTACGGATACCGGAGAGGCGCAGGCGTTGCGTCTGCTGCCCGGCGTGGAGCATCTCATTTGCGGTAAAGGTTTCGTACGGGAACGCAAGGGCGAGGCGTTCGAAGCGCACGCGCAAGCTGCGCGCGCGGGGTTGGCGCAGGCCGCCGAACGGCTACGCGATCCTGTCTACGGCATGGTCGTGCTCGATGAGGTGTGCGGCGCGGTTTCGCTTGGACTGCTGGATGCTCAGGCGGTTGCCGAGGCACTCGCGCAGGCCTCGCCGGGAACAGTCGCGGTGCTGACCGGACGTGACGCCCCGCCGGAACTGCTCGAACTGGCCGACACCGTCTGTATCGTGAGTTGCGAGAAACATGCCTACGAGCAGGGGTGCCCCGCCCAGCCCGGCGTGGAATGGTAGGGGGATAGGTAGTAGGTAAGAGGTAATAAGTAAGAGTTTTTTGGGGTGGCACGGCTCGGGTTTATTTCACCACGAAGACACGAAGAGCACGAAGTTTTTTGGGGGCTGCTCGGTTTTTTTACCACGAAACACACGGAACACACGAAAAGGAGGGCACTGATTTTCATGAAGTTTCATGTGTTTCATGGTTCGGGCTTGTTTAACGCAGAGACGCGGAGACGCAGAGGTGTGGCACGGGCATCTTGCCCGTGTTCCATGGGCGGGACGCCCATGCCACAAGGTTTTTGGGGAGGCTGCTCCAACTGCAGGTCGCGGGTCGAACGTCGCCGGTCAACATCTCTTGTTGCGACCACGCAGTGGCCCGCAACCGTGAGAATGAAAGCAGTGCTGTGCCTTTTCGAGTATTCCGTCTATTCCTCAATTAACGTGAGGGTGATCTTGCGCGATTTGCCCGCGCGCGCGACCGTGAGTTCCACGCTGTCGCCAGGCTGGCGCGGATCCAGTATGGCCTGCACATCCTCGATCGTCGTGACGGCCTGCCCGTCCACCGCGACAATGATGTCTCCGAAAACTAACTCTCCGAAACGGTTGATGCCAATGCCCGTAAGGCCCGAGCGTGCGGCAGGGGTTTGCTCAAACACTGCGTAGATCGCAACGCCGTTCAGGCCCGCGCGTGCAGTGACGTGGTCGGGCAGGAGCCGGACGCCGAGGCCCGCCCGCGTGACCCGTCCTTTTTCGATCAGTTGCGGCACGACACGCGAAACGGTGTCGGACGGCACCGCGAACCCGATTCCGGCGTAAGCACCGCTCGGACTCAGGATCGCGGTGTTGACACCGATCAGCCGCCCGCAGCAAGCGAGCAGCGGCCCGCCCGAATTACCGGGGTTGATCGCCGCATCGGTCTGGATTACGTCGTGGATCTTGCGGTCGGTCATCGAAGTGATGGTGCGTCCTAACGCACTGACAATGCCAGAGGAGAGGGTGGTGTCGAGACCGAAGGGATTACCGATGGCGTAGACTTGCTGGCCGACCTCAAGGTCGCGTGACGCCGCCACCTCCACTGGCACGAGCCGGTCGGGAGGTGCGTCGATCTTGAGCACAGCCAAATCGTAGTCCGGCGCAATACCCACCAACTTCGCGTCGTACTGCGTACCGTCCGGGAAGGTGACGGTTAGCCTGTTGGCCTGATGAACCACATGGTAGTTACTGACGATGTGGCCCTTCTTGTCCCATACGAAACCGGAACCGGCTCCTTGGGGTACCTCGTAAATCTGGAAATCGAAAAAGAACCCGCGCCGCACCAGCGCGTTGTTCGCGACCGCGACCACCGAGGGCGAGACACGTTTATAGACAAGCGTGGCCTCGGTTTCGCGGGCGCTCCGGCTGGACGGTTCGGCGTATGCGTCAGCGGTCGGAGGCGCCTGCTGAACGATACGCGTGCGTTGTGCCTCGCGGAGTTGAAACACCAAAAACAGAACCATGGCGATCAACGCCAACGTGAGCAAAGGTGAACGCATCGTGTTCATTCCGTCCTAACTTCCCGCACTCCGCATTCCGCCGCGCACATGCGACGCCACATCAACCAGATCGCAATACTTTTGCCATCGATCAATTCACCTGCGTCTAATGCCGCGTCAAGCGCTTCAGCGGTCATCACTACGGGTTCGAGGTTTTCATCAGAGTCCAGACGCTGCGTACGAGGTTCCTGCGAAAGACGCGCGTAGTACAAATGCAGGCGCTCTTCCGAATAACCGGGACACGGAACGATCACGCCGATTTTTTTCAATGCGACCACTTCGTATCCGCTCTCCTCCTCCATTTCCCGCCGTGCGGCCGAGTCGGGATTTTCACCCTCTTCCAAACAGCCCGCCACCACCTCCAGCAACGCCTGTTCGACGGCCTTACGGTACTGCCGGATCAGCACATAACAACCATCCGGGCGTTGCCCCAAAATGACTGCGGCACCGCGATGCCGCACAATCTCACGCACTGACCGACGTCCGTCGGGAAGTTCAATATCCATCACATCGATGACCAGCGCGCGCCCCTCAAATACACGTTGCACGCCCAGTGTCTTTTCTGTCAGGTTCATGTCAGCATGATACCGTTCCCGCATCGAGATATCCACCGCAATCTGTTTCGGGTTTCAACTTCGCGCGGGCGAACGCATTGATGGATTGACTTGGGCAGAGGGGTCTGCGATAATGCGACCATGAGTGTCGGATGCGGCACAGATGGGATGGTGCAATGAGGCGAATTGATTTGTCAGGCGACTGGAGTGTGCGAAAAGAAGGTTCGAAGAAAAGCCTGTCGGCGTTGGTGCCGGGCTGTATACACGCTGACCTTCTGACAGCGCAAGAGATTGAAGACCCGTTCCCGGGCATGGCGCTTGAGGCCATGTCGCGCGTGTGCGAAAGCGCATGGGTTTACGAAAAAGTTTTTATGTCTGAAGATTTTTCGGACTACGACAGCGTGGTGTTGCGGTTTGACGGACTTGATGGACGCGCGGTGGTATCGCTTAACGATGCAGAACTTGGCTGTTCGACGAGTGCCTTCGAATCGCTGGAATACGATGTGAAGGCGCTTATCAAGCCCGGCAAAAACAAGCTGACCGTGGTGTTTGCGGCCGCTACAGACCAACCCCTGCGCCGCCAGATGTCGTCGTCGCTTGGCCGTTGGCAACCCAAATCGGAGACGGTCGGCATCAGTGGCGATGTCTCGGTAATGGCTTTCTCCAATGTGCGAGTGCGCCACGTGGTCATTCTGCAGGATCATTCCGTTGCGGGAGAGGTCGGCCTGAATGTGGTGGTAGACACAGAGCGCTTTCGTCCCGAGATGCACCTCGAAGTTTTGGTCCGTGTCTGCTACAAGGGTAATATCCTTCACGAGGCGCGCGACATTTTGAGCGTGGATCGCCTGTCGCTGAATGTCCCGGTCAAGAACCCTCAGCTTTGGTGGCCGGTCGGCATGGGTGAGCAGCCGCTGTATGAGGTCACGGTTGATGTGCTGACGGGGCGTACATGTCATGAGCACATCCCGCGGCGTATCGGACTGTGCGACTTCCGTATGGAGGAAACAAAGGTAGGAGGCGAGGTCTCGCGGCACTTTTTCATCAACGGGATGCCGATGTTTCTGAAAGGTGCGAGTTGGATGCCGGCCGACCTTTACGTTGCGCGCCTGACGCGTGTGGAGTATGCGCGTCTCGTCAAGGCGGCGGCGGTCGGCAATATGAACTGCCTGCGCGTTTGGGGCGGCGGCATCTATGAGAATGAAGCCTTTTACGATCTGTGCGATGAGTACGGTGTCTGCGTGTGGCAAGACATGATGCTCTGCGAGGCGCAGTCGGAAAAGCCGGACGATGCTGCACTCGCGGCTTGCGAGCGCGAGGTGGCCGGCGCGATCCAGCGACTGAGTCACCACCCCTCGGTGGTGATGTGGTGTTGCGGGGATGGCGGCGGCAAAGGCGTACACGCCGCGTACGTTGCGACGATCGAGAAAACGGTGAAGCGCGAAGATCCCGGTCGGCCGTGCTTACCGCCGATGGCGCACGATCCGTTTTCCATGGGGGGGTGTCCGGATTTTCAGAGTTTACCCGCATTCCCCGAACCGCGCGCGGCGGCCACCTATCTCAGCGAGCCCGAGCGTAATGTGTCGCACCCCGTCAGCCTGTTTCATACGTCGCCGGCGGACGGAACCAAGCGCATTTTCGCTACCTGCGTGGATGAGTTCCTGATGCCGTTCGGTTTTGAAAACACGCTGTGGCTGAGTCAGATCCAGCAAGCGCTGGCCGTCGAGCAGCAGGTCATGCGTGGGCGTTGCGAGACGGATGACGGACAGGGCGGGGCGATCTTCTGGCACTTCAATGACTGCTGGCCCACGGCGAGTTGCTCGTCGGTGGATGCAGGCGGCCGGTGGAAGGCCCTGCACTTTGCGGCGCGTCGCTTTTTCGCCCCGCTGACCCTTGCGGGGCGCCGTCAAGGTGCGACGGTCGAGGTGTTCGCTTTCAATGATGGCGCCAAGCCTTTCAAGGGAGAGGTGCAGTGGCGCATGACCCAAATGGAAGGCTCCACGGTTCTCGAAGGCACTAAAAAAGTCACACTCAAAGCG
>JAKJHA010000137.1 GCA_022704125.1 Verrucomicrobiota bacterium
CCCGCCGCGCCATGCGGCGCCTGTCGCCAAGTGTTGGCGGAGTTCTGCGCACCGGACATGCCGGTCTTTTATGCACGGCTCACCGGCGGGCAGAGTATCGCGACCACCGTGGGTGCGCTGTTGCCACAAGCGTTCACTAAAAGCTGAGGCAATCGCTAGTTCCCGCGCATAGCGCGGCTCTTGTCACCGCCGTCTAAAAGGGGTATCCTCTTTGCGTTTCATTAACCTTTGAGGGCATGCCATGTTAGACATCAAGCGGATCCGTGAGAATTTCGACGAAGTAACCGAGGGCTTGCAGCGGCGCGGGGCGTCGCTCGAATTGGCCGAGCGCGTGCGCGATCTGGACGCGCAGCGGCGCGTCTTGGTAACGAAGGCCGACGAGTTGAAAACGCTGCGCAACAGCCGGTCCAAAGAGATCGGAACTCTGAAGAAGGCCGGTCAAGATACCGCCGCAGTGCAGGCCGATGTGCGCGCGATCGGCGATCAGATCACGGCGCTCGATACGCAACTCCGCGAAATTGAGTCCGACCTTGAGGCGGCCATGCTGCTGATCCCCAACGTGCCGTGCGCGACCATCCCGACCGGCCCGGATGCCTCGGCCAATCGTGTCGTTCGGATTGTGGGCGAGCCGCCAGCATTCGACTTCAAGCCGTTGGATCACATTACGCTCGGTGAGCAGCTCGGACTCTTCGACCTGCCGCGCGGCGCTAAAATCACCGGATCGGGTTTTCCGCTGATGTTGGGTGCGGGTTCCAGACTTCAGCGTGCGCTGATCCAGTACATGCTGGACATGCACACTGAACGTCACGGCTACACCGAGATGCTGCCGCCCTTCATCGTCAACAGTGCCTCGATGCGCGGTACCGGCCAGATTCCGAAAATGGCCGATGACATGTACCACTGCGAGGTCGATGACCTTTGGCTGATTCCGACCGCCGAGGTGCCGGTCACAAATTACTTCCGCGACGAGATTCTCGATCGTCCGTTGCCGATCTATCTCACCGCCTACACCCCCTGTTTCCGGCGTGAGGCCGGTTCGGCCGGCAAAGAGACGCGCGGCATCCTGCGCGTGCATCAGTTCGACAAGGTCGAGATGGTCAAGTTCGTAGAGCCGGAGACCTCCTACGACGAGTTGGAGACGCTGGTGGCGAATGCTGAAGAAGTGCTCACCAGCCTGGGTCTGCACTACCGTGTGTTGGAACTCTGTTCGGGGGACATCAGCTTCTCGGCTGCCAAATGCTACGACATTGAGTTGTGGGCGCCGGGGCAACAGGGCTGGCTGGAAGTCTCTTCCTGCTCCAACTTCGAGGATTTTCAGGCACGCCGCCTGAATTGCCGTTATCGCGACGCCAGCGGCAAGACACGCCTGGTGCACACCCTCAACGGTTCGGGCGTGGCCCTGCCGCGGCTGGTCATCGCGATCCTCGAGCAGTGCCAGCAGGCCGACGGATCGGTGCTGCTGCCGGAAGCGCTGCATCCCTATCTGCGCGGTCTGGAGCGGTTGGAGCCACAAGCGAAATAAGTCGAAGGAATCGATTCAATCGAATCTTTCCATGCTTCATTTCTTCCAAGACCTTTGGGAGTATCCCTTTCTCCGCAACGCCGTTGTGGCGGCCCTGCTCGCGGCGGTCGCGGCGGGCGTAACGGGAAGTCTGGTGGTTGTACGGCGCTCGACCTATCTGGCTGGCGCGGTTTCCCACAGCGTGCTGGCTGGATTGGGCGTGGCACGCCTGTTGGAGCGGCGCTTCGGGATCGGCTGGTTGCCGCCTATGGCCGGCGCGACGCTGGCGGCCGTTGCGGCGGCCTTGCTGCTCGCTTGGCTGACGCTGCGCGGTCGGCACCGTTCTGACACTGTCCTGAGCGCGGTCTGGACAGGCGGCATGGCGCTGGGCGTCTCCTGCGTGGCCGCGACACCGGGTTATCAGGATGATCTGATGAGTTATCTGTTCGGGTCGATCCTGCTGGTTTCGGATGCGGACCTGCTCTGGATGCTGGTTGCCGATCTTCTGCTGATCGCGGTTATGGTTGTCTGCTACAATCGTTTTCTGGCAATCGCCTTCAACGCTGATCTGACCCGCCTGCGCGGCGTGGCCACAATGCCCTACGAGGTGGTCTACTATGTGATGACCGCCTTGACCGTGGTGCTGCTGGTGCGCGTGGCGGGGATTTTACTGGCCGTCGCGCTGCTGACCTTGCCGGCGGCTGCGGCTGGCCAACTCACGCGGCGTCTCGATCAGATGATGGTGGTGGCTGTCGGTATCGGGGCGGGCGTCAGCCTGCTGGGGTTGGCATCCAGCTATGGCCCCGGCTGGCCACCCGGAGCGACAATCGTCGAATTTGCGATTGTCGTTTATCTGATTGCGGTAGCCGTAAAAAAAGTTTGTCCCCGCACTTGACCTCCCTGTGGGCGAGTGGCATAATACGGGTATCTGTAATCGGTTAAAGCAGTCCGAGGACCGGCTGCGTGAAGGAGACGGAAATGACTATGCATAAAAATCAAGGTTTCACCCTCGTCGAGCTGCTCGTTGTGATCGGCATTCTCGGCATTCTTTCCGCAGCGCTTTTCCCCGCGATCGGCAATGCGGTGATGTCCGCCAACATGGCGGCTGTCGGTACTCGCGGTAAGGATATCTTTGTGGCGATCACCTCTGCCAACATGGAGCGCGAGCCGTTGGGGCTGGGCAGTGTTTGGCCGGATGAAATGACGGATGCAGCCGGCGATCTCTCCAAAGACGACACGGATCGTAAGACGGCGTCGGTCAACAGCACCAAGTACTTCGCCTATCTCTATGACGAAGAGAATCTGGGCAAGCCGGAGTGGAGCCCGGTTGCTGAAGGTTTCGACTACTCCAAACTGGCCGGCGCGGGTATTCCTTCCTGCGGCCAGAAACAGTTGACAGACCAGTACAACATGTGGACGATCATCTGCAACATGCGCGACGAGTGGTCGGATGTCATTCCGATTTTGGTGACGCGTAACGTAAAGGCCGGCACGCTGGTCGCGAAGTATGACGATGGTATGGCGACCACGAAAATCGAATTCTCCGAAGCTGACCCCAAGCCGTTCTCGGACAAGGGGTTCGTGATGGTGCGTAAGGGCGGCGCAATCTTCAAGGGCCGTTCGCGTTATCGTGACCTGCGCGTGATTTACAACAACCAGCAGTTCGATACGACCCAGCAGTCGCAGTCTGCGCCGATGAAGTACCTGACCCCGAAAGGTAGCGAGTCGGCAGGAAAGTGATTCGAACATTGGCAGGATGTTTGGGAAAGGGGAGCGGTTCGCCGCTCCCTTTTTTTTAGGGAAAACCCTGTTATGATCGTGCGCGTGGCCACAGAAGTTTCCGTCGGACAGCTTTTCGACTATCGGGTGCCGGACGCTTTGGCACCGCGTCTAGCCGTGGGGCAGCGCGTGCGCGTGCCCTTTGGTGGCCGCACGATCTCGGCCTATGTGGTGGAGATCGCGGCGGCGGCATCTTCGGATCCCGCTGTTCCTGATCTCTTCAATCAGGCAGATCAGGCCGATCAGTCCGATCTGCCTAGCCTTTCCGCCACCCGGCGGCTACGTGCCATCCTCGCGATTGAGGATGAGACGCCGTTTCTTTCGCCGGTGCTGTTGGAACTGGCGCGCTGGATGGCCGATTACACCTGCACGACCTTCGAGTTGACGTTGCGCTGCATGCTGCCCGCCGCCGTGCGCAGCCGCACGGTCAAGGCCAAAGAGCGTCTCTACGTCACGCCGTGTGAGGGGATCTTTGACCTCACGCCGCGCCAAGCCGAGCTGCTTGCTAATCTGCGCCGTGTGGGTGGCGGTTGGTTGTACGGCCTGACGCGCGAGTTTGCCTGTACGCCGCAGACGCTCAAGACGCTGGCCGAAAAGGGGGCCGCAGTGATCGAGGCGCGCCAGATGCGGCGTGACCCGCTCGCCAACCGCACCGTGTTGCCCACGCGTCCCCTGCCGCTCATGCCCGAGCAGGCCGCCGCCCTCAAGCTGATCATCGCGGCGGTGTTCCCGACTTGCCGCCCAAGCCGGTGCTGCTCTTCGGCGTGACCGGCTCTGGCAAGACCGAGGTCTATCTGCAGGCGATTGCCCATGCGTTGCAGCGCGGGCTGGGAGCGATTGTGCTGGTGCCTGAAATCGCCCTCACGCCGCAGACCGTGCAGCGTTTCGCTTCGCGGTTTGGCGCGCGCATCGCGGTGCTGCACAGCGCCCTGAGCGATGGCGAGCGCTATGACGAGTGGCACCGCATCCGTAACGGTGAGGCGGCGGTGGTGGTGGGACCGCGCTCGGCCGTTTTTGCGCCGGTCAAGAATTTGGGGCTGATCGTGGTGGACGAGGAGCACGAACCCTCATACAAGCAGGATGAAGCGCCGCGCTACAATGCGCGCGACGTGGCGGTGATGCGCGGATGGATGGAGCGTTGCGCCGTGGTACTCGGTAGCGCCACACCCGCGATGGAGAGTTGGCTCAACGTTGAAAAAGGCAAGTATGTTGCGGCGCACCTGACACAGCGCGTGGCGGGTCGTCCCATGCCGCGCGTGCACATCGTGGATATGCGCATTGAGACCGCTAAGACGGGCCACGTCCAAATCTTCTCCAGTGTTTTGTTGGAGGCGCTCAGGTTGCGTCTGGAGCGCGGTGAGCAGTCGATCCTTTTTCTCAACCGTCGCGGCTATGCCACCTCGCTGGTTTGCCCCAAATGTGGCGCGGTGGCTGAGTGCCCTTCGTGTAGCGTGGCCTATACCTATCATCAGGCCGATACCTGCCTACGCTGCCACATTTGCGGCGGCTGGCAACCGCCGCCTGATGTGTGTCCAGACTGTGGTGATCCGGCATTCAAATTCACCGGATTCGGTACGCAACGGGTGGAGAGCGCCCTCAAGCGCTGTCTCCCGCAGGCGCGGCTGCTGCGCATGGATGCGGACGTCACGGCGCGCAAGAACAGTCACGATGAGCTGTTGGCGATTTTCAAAAGCGGGCGCGCGGATATTCTGATCGGCACTCAGATGATCGCCAAGGGACTCGACTTCCCCAATGTTACGCTGGTCGGCGTGTTGGTGGCCGATACCAGTCTGCACATGCCGGATTTCCGCGCGGCGGAACGCACCTATCAGTTGTTGGCGCAGGTTTCGGGGCGTGCGGGACGCGCCGAGCTGCCGGGCGAAGTCTATGTGCAGACCTTCTCGCCTGACCATCCGGCCGTGCAGGCGGCCGCTTCCGACGAAGGTTTCGCGCCGTTCGCGGCGGTCGAGTTGGCCGAGCGCAAGTCCGGCGGTTATCCGCCCTACACGCGTCTGGTGTGCGTCACCTTCAAAGGCCCCGACGAGGCCAAGGTGCGGTTCGTGGCCGAGAGTGTCGAGCGCGAACTGCGGCGTGCATTGGCCGATGCTCCCGTAAAGCTCTCCGAAGCCTGTCCGGCACCGCTCGCCAAAGCCAAGAACCAGTACCGCTATCAGCTTCTGTTGCGGGCACCGACTGTGCGCGCCATGACGCACCCGCTGCGCGCGCTATTGGCCAAGCTACGGCCAGCAGCCGACGTCTCGCTGGCGATCGACGTCGACGCGCTCAGCTTGATGTAGCGTGAACGGTTAGCCTTTGAAGATCACGAACTTGCGCATCGCGTAGTTAATGAACAGTGCGCAGATGATATTGGCGCCGAAAGCGAAAGTCGTCTGGGCACCGGCTTGCGTGATCAGGAAGGTTTGGATCGCCGTGCCCAGCACCATGCTGATGCCGGAGACCGCAAAGAAGAGCAGGAACTCCACGATCCAGTGGTGGCGGCCCGGCTTGAAAACGAACAGGCGGTTGAGCAGGTAGCAGAAGGTGTTCGACAGGACGAAGCCGATCGCGTTACAGAAACCGGCGTTCCAGGCGCGCACGGACTGGGTGAGTTCGGGTGCGGTCAGCCCCAGCAGCCGGACAACAATGTCGTTCTGCGTTAAACACGGCAGCAGAAACCAGCCGCACAGGAAAAAGGTGATGATATGCAGGCCAGTCGCCATGCCACCGACGATTCCGTATTTGATGAACTGCACCAGCGGGTGTGCATCGTGGCTGAGGCATTTTCGGATGATGTCGCGCAACGGAGCGTCCTCCATAGATTGAGATCGAAGTTCTTTTTCAAGCAAGCGGGTTTGACGCGGCAAGGGGGCATTCGCGGCCGGCGGCAAGCGATCCGCCACGCGAACCAGCAGCACCGATACGTTATCCTCGCCGCCGGCCTGTAGTGCGTGATCGATCAGCGTCTGGGTCAATTCCTCTAAGGGGCGGTCTCCCTCGCGGACCAGCAAGGCTGCAAGCTGCGGGTCTGACACCATTTTCGAAAGGCCGTCCGTGCAGAGCAGATACAGGTCGTTCGGCCGCACGGCGAGTGATGTCCGTTCCAGTTCGACGTCCTGTGCCAAGCCCACCGCACGCGTGATGACGCCGCGGAAACGCATGGGCAGGCTCTCTTCCACGGTGACACCGGCCGCGGCCGCCAACGAGTGGTCGGCGGTCAACTGGCTCAGCAATCCGTCGCGGAAGCGGTAGGCGCGGCTGTCACCGGCATGCAGCACGCAGGCCCGCGTGGGTGTGGCACGATCAAACACCAGCACCACGACCGTCGTGCCCGACCCCGTGAAACCGTGATCCGCCGCATAGGCCTTGATCGCCCGACTGGCATCATTGACCGCACGCATCAGCAGCCACGCCGAGGACTCAGCGGTCAGTGCGAACGGCGCGTCCGGCGATTGCGTAAAGGCAGTATGGATAGCCTCTACGGTACACTGGCTGGCGACCTCTCCGGCCGCCGCGCCACCCATGCCGTCGGCCACCGCGAAGACACCGCACTGCGGCAGGCTTACCGCTGCGTCCTCGTTGTTCTCGCGGCG
>JAKJHA010000138.1 GCA_022704125.1 Verrucomicrobiota bacterium
CCAATTCCTGCCCGTTACCGTACCCCCCGCCTGAACAAACGTGCCGGTTCCGTAAGACCCGATGTGGAACGTCCCGTTGTTAGCCGTCAAAGCTCCGCCTGAGAGCGTGTAGTGCCCAATCGAGTTTGTGGCGTACCCGACAGAAACGGCGCCTTCCACATGCCCTCCGCCCAGTTGGAAAATGCTACCGCCGCTTTGCTCAGCGCTCCCCTCAGAAGCAATCCCCTCACCCACCCGAAATGTGGCGTTGGAAAAGAGACCCGCCGTCATGTTGAACGCACCGAAACTCCCCGCGACGTTCCCCAGCCCGAATGCACCGACCGCCACCGTGTCGCCGTCGAAGCGTGCCGTCCCCCCGTTGGCGATCACGGCGTTCTCACCGCTCGAGGGCACCTGACCTGTGTCCCAGTTCACACCGTTTGTGAAAGACCCGTCAGCGCCGATCCATGTCGCTGCCGACAGGGGTAAGACCATCATTCCGACAAGTGCCAGACCGACCGGAATGCTCAAACGACATTTCCCTCTCCTCGTATGTCCGCTCATGTTCACTCCTCCTTCTTTGTCCGCTGGGCGACTGTCACAGAGAAAGTGCTTCAGCACCTTCTCCGGCCAGCCTTGTTCGCAACTCTTCCACAAGCGCGACGCCGCTACTTGTCCCGATGCGCGTCGCTCCGGCACGGATCATCGACAGCGCGGCATCCAATGTCCGCACACCGCCGGAGGCCTTGACACCCATCGCCGGCCCCACGGCCTCACGCATCAGCAGGATATCCGCAACCGTCGCGCCGCCCGTGCCGAAGCCGGTCGAGGTCTTGACAAAGTCCACCCCCGCCGCGCACGCCATGCGGCAGACACTCCGCTTCTCGTCATCGTTCAGGTAGCAGGTCTCCAGAATCACCTTGGAGATCACGCCCGAAGCACGGCATACAGCCGCAAGATCATCGAGTTCGGTCTGCACAAGCTCATGGTCGCCGCTTTGCAACGCACGGAGATTGATCACCATGTCGATTTCCCCCGCGCCCTTGGCGATTGCATCGCGTATTTCAAAAGCTTTGGTCTCGCTGGTGTTCTGTCCCAAGGGGAACCCGATCGCCGCGCCCGTACGCACTCCCGAGCCGCGCAACAGGTCGACGCAACGTGCCGTCTCGGCCGGGTTGACGGCAACCATCGCGAAACCGTAGCGCCTCGCCTCGTCGCACAGGCGCTCGATGTCGGCAGGTTTGCCGAACGGCTTTAGAAACGTGTGGTCGATCATGGCGGCGAAGGTTTCCGGTGTCAGTGCATCCACCGCGATGGGGGCACATCCTGCCGCCTCTTGCATGTTGTTCGTATCTCGCATATCGCTCTCATGTCCCGTTAAAAAGTGATCAGGCACTTGACGACCTCACCCGAGCGGACCGCCTCGAACGCCTCGCGGATCTGTTCCACCGGGAAGGTATGGGTGACAAACTGCGAGGCCTTGAGTTGTCCCTCGCGTATCCATCGGCACAACGGCTCCTGAGCTTCGCGTTCACGCCAGCGGGTCGGCCACTGATGCACGATCAGATTGAAATTGTAGGGGCCGCTGGCTTTGCACAGCGTCAAGGCCGGCGCGGCGAGCACACCGTAAACGCCGATCGTACCGCCCAACCGGATCAACGGGAGCGCGCCATTGATGATCTCCTCGTTCCCCACGGCATCGATGACAGCGTCGAGCGAACCGGCCAGTTTCGCGGCCTCGGCCTTAAATTCGTCCGGAGCGAACACCGCATCCGCCCCCATCGCCCGTGCGCGCTCACGTTTGTGTTGCAACGGATCAACCAGCCCCACCCAGCGCATCCCCAACAGCTTGCAGAACCGGACAAAACTCAGCCCCACCGGCCCCGCGCCGAAGATCAAAACCTTGTCCTTGGGCGTCAGGTTGAAGTCGCCGATCCCGCCATATACTTCGCGCCATGTGCAGAGCAGCGCCGCCTCTTCGGGCGGAATGTCAGCGTCCACACGGCGTTGGATTTCAAACGACTCAAACCAACCGTGCTCGGCATCCGCCACTCCGTCCGCCACCATCGCGTCATGATCATGGACCAGCGTGTATTCACAGAAACCGCCCCACCCTGAGGCCAGTTCAGGTTCCTCGAAGTTAAAGACCATCGCGCCGATGACACGGTCGCCGGGCTTGAACGACCGGACCTTCGGGCCGACCTCGCAAACGATGCCGGCATTCTCGTGCCCCAGCACCAGCGGATAGCGGTCAAGGCCGGGGAAGTGTCCGTCGATCAATTTACTGTCGGTCGAGTTGCAAAGCGCCGCGACCTCGGTTTTGACGAGCGCTTGGTACGGCCCTGGGGTGGGTCTGGCGATGTTGGCGACAACCAGATCGCCGGGGGTTGTTACGAGCACAGCGCGCATGAGCGTCTCCTTTTGAGATATTAGAGCGTGCGGCGGCACGCTTCAGCCAGTTCTGCGTAAACATCGACGAGGCCGTGGTAGGCACGCTCTATCAGAGCGCGACGGGCACGGTAGAGCGATACGCGTTCCGCGCACGGCTGCACGGTCTCATCGGCAACGACAAAACGGTTCACGGCTTCAAAATCCTTAAACAATCCGCATGCCACGCCGCCGATCACCGCCGCCCCCATTGAGGTCGCCTCGGCGCGTGACGTAAGCGTCTGGACAGGACAACCGCAGGCGTCCGCCAGAATCTGACGCCACACGGCACTGCGCGCGCCCCCGCCGATCGCGGTCAGTTTGTCGATCGGCACATGGGCACGGAAAATGTCGGCGATCAAGCCCAGGCTCATAGCGACACCCTCCATCACCGCGCGCATCATGTCGGCCCGCGTGGAAGCGAGATTCATCCCGATGAACGCACCGCGCGCGTCGGGATTCCACCACGGCGTACGCTCGCCCAGCAGATAGGGCAGAAAGAGCACACCGCGGGCGCCCGGCGGCACAGCGGCGACGACCTCATCGATCTGCGCGTAAACGGATTTCCCCGATGTCTTCCCCGGCAATGCCTCCACAGCGCAGATCTGCTCTGCCATCCACTTGAAACTGGATCCCGCCGTCTGCGTCGTACCGGTCGGGTGCAGATACCCAGGCACGGCATGTGCCCAGTTCATCGTGCTCATCCCAGCGTCGACAATCGGCTTTTCGACCGTCAACCCGATCCAGGCGGACGACCCGAGGCACAGATAGGCCGAGCCGGGACGCACGCTCCCCGCACCGACTCCCGCCGCGCTTCCGTCGCCAGCGCCAGCCGCCACCGGCGTTCCGGCGACGAGCCCGGTGGCGCGGGCCGCCGCATCGGTGATTTCGCCGATGAGCGTGGCGGCATTCACAGCCTTGGGGAACATGCAGACGTCGATGTCCGCGAGCGCGAGCACGTGCTCCGACCATGAAAAGTCATTCACGTCAAACGCATTGGTGCCGGAAGCGTCGGAGTGATCCGTTGCAAAAACGCCGGTCAGGCGATAGTTGACATAGTCCTTGGCGCAGAGCGTCATGTGGGTCTGGCGGAAGACCTTGGGTTCATTGTCGCGCAGCCACATCAGTTTTTCGAGCGCGTAGGATGCGCTCACGCGATGCCCGCAAATCCCGTAGAACTCTTCCATCGAGATGCGTGAGAGCAGTGCCTCGGCTTCGCGTGTGGCGCGCTGGTCGCAATAAAGAAGCGACGGTCGCAAAGCACGCCCGTTGATGTCCACAGGCGTGCATCCCATCATCTGTCCGCTCAACGCCACAACCGCGATGTCAGCGGGATCGATCGACACCTTGGCCAGCAGCGCACGCGTGGAGTCGCAGACCGCCTGCCACCACTCCTCGGGATCCTGCTCAGCCCATGACCCGTTGAAACAGTGCATAGCATACGCAACCGTGGCGCTGGCCAGCATGGCGCCCTCTTCGGAATAGAGCGTAGCCTTGTTGCCACTGGTCCCAAGATCGTGCGCAAGGATATATCGCATGATGCTCCTCTCAGTAACCGAACAGATTCGCCCCGGTCCAGCCAACGAGCCCTGTGACCGCGCCGCCGAAGATACCGCCCGCCAGCGCGAACAACGCGCGCGGCACACTCTCCTTGACTGCTGCGGCGCGTTCTCCCTTTTTCGTCCCTAGCAGGCTGTCCAACCAAAATCCGCTCGCGATGGCAATGCCCATATCCACCCACGGACAGGCGCCCCTGTATGCCTGATAGATCAAACCAAACTGTTTGGATCCGCCATCCGGATGCGGGATTCCCTCCGGCGCAATGCCGAAGCCCGGCAGTTTGTGGTTCAGCAACCAGAAGGTGCCGACCAGAAACGCTGCCGCCATAAACCCGCCAATTGCACCGAAGTTCTGCACCAGTTTGGGCCAGCAGACGATCAATGCAAAACTGGCGCAGAACGCACCGAAAATCGTAGTGATCACACTCACCGGCGGCATGCCGAGCGCGGCGTTGTATGTAGAGAGCCAAGCGACCATGATGCTGCCTCCTGATCTTGATCAGACTGCCACCATCCCGGCGCGATCTTTTTGACGTGGTGCGCGGCCCAACCGCCGAGCAATCCGCCGATCACGCAGCAGATCAGGGTTGGGAAAATCTGTTCCCAATGCGAATTCGGATAAAACCGGACGACGCCCCAGGCGACACCCGCCCCCGCGATCGGCAGTCCTTGATCGATCCACAGCGTTCCCGGTCGGTTCTCGATCACACCCAGCCAATGGTTCATATACCACATGATGCCGATCACGACCACCGCAGTGAAAAAGCCGCCTAAAATGCCGTAGCTTTTCCACATCTCCGGCCAAATGCCGAAAGCCAGAGACCCGACAATCGCCCCGCCGATAAACGTTGAAACATGTCGGCTACGCCTCGTCTCCCAACCTTTTTTTCCCATGATGATCCCCTGTTTTCCGTCTCTCGTCCACCATTACCGACCCCACCGTGGTCATGATATTGTTTGTGCGTGTACTTAGCAAGTTGAAAAGCTTGTCAACGCAGGGGCAGTACGGACAGCGTGGCCGGCTGATCGTTTTTGGTGTTGACCTTGTCGGGATTGTCAGGCCCGTAGACTGCGTCAAAGTTAGAGACGACCAGTCTGCCGTTCCACAGGATCGGCTCGCCCGGCTGGTCCAATCCCCCGTCACGTCCATCCGTATCGCCGTTCTGCCAGAGCACGCTGATCACGCCCGCAGGCGTCACGCGGGCGATAGCGTTGTTCGAGAAATCGGCCACGTAAATGTTGTCTTCGCCATCAACGCAGATGCCGTCGATCGTCCGCATCTTGGCGCGCGTGGCACGCTCAAGAAATCCAGGTTTCTTGGGGTCAAGCGCACGATCAAAATCTGTCTCCGCAGCCACCGTTTTACTGCGGACATTGCCTGCGGCATCGAACGTGATTTTATGCAGTTTCCCATCGCCAAAGTTACCGACAAACAGATTCCCCTTGCTATCGAAAACCAATCCGTCCACACCGTATGGGCAGAAGCGGTTTTCGGTAGTAAAAGACGCAAGGATGTTCGGATCACTGAGCGTATTGTTGACCTTCACGCCGACATCGTCCAGTTTGAAACGGTACACCGCGCTCACCATGTACCCGTCCGCGTGTTTGACCCTGGACATCAGACTCTGCGTCACATAGATGAACCCATCGCGCACGCGCACACCGTTGGGATGCTCCATCCCCTCCGCGACAACCGTCACTGCGACGCGGCCATCGCGGATCCGCAAGCGAAGCACGCGCCCCTTGAACTGTCCCTGCGGCGTGCCTTTCCAGCCTTGATTGTCGCAGACATACAAATCGCCGTCCGGCCCGAAGGCGATACCCATAGGACACGCCACGCCCGTCTCTTTAAGCGGCGGCACCGTCGCCCACCGCTCTACCTTCAGAGTCTTCTTGTCGATCTTTATCAGGCAAGCAGGCTGTGACTGATCGACAAAGTTCGGGCAGGCCACAATGAGGTTGCCTTTCGCATCAATCGCCATCCCGTCAGGGGTCGGGCAATATGCAGGCAACACCGCGAGCACATCCGGCTTGCGCTCCATCCCCCTCTTCGCTTCAAAGCCGCATTTGCATCCCGTAAACAGGGCTTGAAAGCCAATAACCGCGACCAGCACACATCCGAGACGTCTCATCTCCCCTCCTCCGTTCTCTTAACTGACCATCGACCTTTGATTGTCCGCACAATTAGCACGTCCAAGCCGCCATGTCAAGGTTTGGGGCGCCGAATCACTCCAACTTGAACTCGACCGTCAGGGTTTCGTACTGCTTGAGAAAGTCACTGGAGAGCCCGCGAATGGGCTGCGCATTGGCGGCGGCCTTGAGCACGGTCTGGTCAAAGTAAGCACTGCCGGAGGATTGCCGAATGCGATAGCTGACAATCCGGCCCGCGCCGTCCAAACGGATGTCCAGCAAGGCCGGGCGCGGACCGGCGTCGGCGTTGCCCGGTTGCACCCAGGCGTCATAAAGCGCACGCCGCACCAACAGCACGCAACGCGAAATTTCATCCTCAGGGATGATGTTGCGCGTACCAGGACGCGCACCGGCGCGCAATGCCTTCTCGATCTCTGCCCGTGACAATTTTTTGTCGGTCACCGGCTTGGTGCTGGTGGGCTTGCTCGGATCATACGGCTTGTACAAATCTTCAAAGCGCGGCTGCTTGGGCTTGGCAGCCTCCACCCGCTTCCCTTTCTGGAACTCCGGCTTTTTCGGCGGCGGTTTGGGTTTAGGGGGAGTCGGTTTCTTCTCGGGTTGCTTTTTGGGCGGATCAGGCTTTTTCTTGGGCGGGTCGGGCTTCTTTTCGGTGGCCACCACATCCTTGGGCGGGTCGGGCAGCGGTTGGGGTTTCGGCGGATCTGGCAATGGCTCGGGCTTAGGCGGATCTGGCAGAGGCTC
>JAKJHA010000139.1 GCA_022704125.1 Verrucomicrobiota bacterium
ACCGTCGAGGTTGTCGTCCACTCCGACCTTACCGGCGAAGCGGACTGCCGAGCCGGTCAGTAGACAGAGTTCAGCCGGGATGGTCAGTCCCAATCCTTCGGCATACTTTACGCCCGCGACTGCGAGTCCGCGAGTGTCGGCTCTGCCGCCCGGCGTCACAAAGGTCGCATCCAGCGCGGAGAGCCAGGCGTTCGGCCAGCGGAGCGAATCGATCGTGCGCGGCGGCTGATCGGAAGTGGTGATGAACCGTGCATTCAGCCAGTCAGCATGATCGGCGGCGTTGCCGTCCTGCCACGGATCGACACGCAGCAGCAGATGGGTGTACGGCGTAACGTCGAGATCAATCTTCACGGCACGGTCGCCGCGCCGTAGCGGACGGCTCTGCCAGATCAGGCGGTCATCGGCGATTACTTGAAAGACCATGCGCTTGTCGGCCTGGTCACTGGAGTCATCCACACCGGCCTCGGCGATGAAGCGCGTCGCGCCGCGCAATTCCACATACAACTCCGAGAGCGAGTGGGTCGCCACGCCGTTGGTGTAGGTCTGCCCGGCCACACTCAAGCGTCGTCCGAGCAGGTTGAAATCACGTGCCGCTTCTTTCCAGCCTTGGCGCGTCTTGCTGATATCAAGTTGCGAGAGCCAGACCTCACCCGCGCTGGCGGTCGCCGCACAGAAGACACCGATCCATCCCCAAACCATGAACGCTGTCACTTTCATGGGGACAAGCTTAGCACGACGGTGCGCTCTGCGCGAGACGAAACGTTTGTTCTGGCGGGATTCCAGTAGTTCTTAACCATGAACCACATGAAACTTCATGAAAATCAGGATTGAAAAACGTCCATGGACAGTGCTTTTATCGGTTGCATCTCAGAAAATTACGCCGCGTGCGCGATACTCTGCACATGGTTTGTTGGAAAAGTGTTGTCTAAACACCACGTGGCACGGGCATCTTGCCCGTGTGGCGGCGTGAAACGCCGCCCGGACGAGCGACGCTCGTCCCGGCACTGCGCGGGCTCGATCATCATCTAAACACCTGTCCCCCTTGTTGCCCAAAAAACTCCTGCCGCGCACCGCACGGCAGGAGTTCACTTATTACCTCTGGGGTCTTGCAAAACCCCTTGCCTACAGGCGTGGCACGGGCATCTTGCCCGTGTTTCATGGGCGGGACGCCCATGCCACGAGAGGTTTTGCAAGATCCTTCTCTTACTTATTACCTCTTACTTCGCTCAAAATCCGACGCGCGGCTTGACGCTCTCTTTACGGATCTCTTGCTCATCCGCCCAGACCAACTCGCCGGAGCGTAAGTCTTTGAGCGTCATCGAGAACTTGTAGTACTGGTCCACCGTGCGCCCGACCTGCGTCTTGATTTCGCTTAGGGCACCGGTTAGATACATCTGCGCCGCACTCTGCTGGCCCGGCCTGATGGCTTTTTTGGGATCGGTCAGACCAAGGTTGGCTTGGGCGTCCATGAACTCGATGTCCGTGCCGGAGGTCGACTTATCGACGAACCGGAACATGCCGGAACGCAGTAACTGCATGCGCAGCGAATCGGTGATACTCACCATATCAACATGCTGCGTCGTGCGGTTCTTGAGCGGCTCGACATCCAGCACCGGCCGTGTGCCGCCGACCGCCTCGCGCACGCCCGGCGCGCTCAACAGCGATTCCGCCATCTTCTCCACCGTGCGCCGCACGTCCTGCGGTTCCAGCTTGGAGGTGATCGGCGCGCGGTCGAGTTCCACTTCGCGTACTCGCGGCGTACTCGCGCACCCGGTTAACCACAGGGCTGCAACAGCCACGCCCGTCATCATCCACAATGTCTGTTTCATCTCTTCCCTCTCTTTCGTTTTACAATCAGTCTGCCGCTTCCAGATCCCGCACGCGCAGCTTCGAGGTCACGCACGCCGGGGAGTTCGCCACGCCGGTCACCGTGACTGTGTCGCGTCCTTCCAGAATCAGGTTGCGATAGGTCTTGGTCGCAGGGTCGATCTCCATACCGTTGATGTCGAACCACGCGATCCGGTAATTAAGCCGCAGCCGACGGTGTCTGGCTGACTGGAGCGTGATGTGGACGCGCTTGAGTCCGTTCACCTCATCATAGTTCACCTTGAGGACTTGGAGTTGATCCCGCAGCCGGGTGCTGTCCTCCAGTACCAACGACGTGCCGGCCATGTGATCGGTCGTCACCGAGGTGCCCGCAGTCTCGACGCAGCCGGTCAGCGTAACCAGCGCGGCCGTCAGCAGGACGGCGCCGGCGAGAGTGGTCATACGTTTCATAATGTCTCCTTTCTTATCAGGGATGTGTGCCTACATGATACAATGTTTTCGGTCCGCCTGGAAGCATGACCGGTGGAAAACCGGCTTGCAGACTGCCGCAGACGTGATAGGCGGTCGGCGCGCCCTTGCCGTTCAGCGAGGTCGTCGCGATGCGGGAGTTACCGCCCAGGTCCGCCACCCACACCAGGCGGGTTTCACCTTCCGCCACCTCGACGGGAAAACGCGTGACAAAACCGTTTGTCTGGTTGCGTAGCTCAATCGTGTGTTCTCCTGGCTGGCATGCGCCACGGTAGAGATGAGCCACTGTCGGCAGCGTATACCACGCGCGCGTATCGGCCTTGTTGATCGCCGTGGCTACCGCCGTTGCCAGAAAGACCGCAGCCTGAACGCCATCGTTGCCGGCATTACGCGCAGCTTCCTGCGCGACGATACGCGTCGTCGCACGTGTGACGTTGCGCACCACGACGCCGGGCATCTTCTCTTTGAGATCGCGGTACGCCAGCGACTGGACCGAGAGCGCCAATGCACTCAAGCCACACGAGCGTCCGTTCTCCATAACCTCAACTGCCATCGGTATGTGGGCCGGATCCTGATAGAACGGGAAGTCCACCGAGACCACCGCCGATCCGATCGGCAGCGGCACTTTCATCGAGTGTCGTTGCGGCACAAAGCCCTCCTCCACGATCACAACCAATTCGGTGGGCGCACGCGCCAACGCGGCGGCATCGGTGCCGGCTTGCGCCGCTAACGTCTTGAACGCCTCGAAATCCTGTGTTCGCAGTGTCCGCAGAAAATCCTTCTGGACATACGGGTTGCCGGGGATCAGTTCCCACGCCTTGCGGTAGGCGAGCGCGGCGTTGGCTTGGTCTTTGTCCTCCTCGAGCAGGAGGCCGGAGAGGTACCACGCCAGGCCGTTCTCATACGAGCTGCGCGTCATCTCGATCACCGGTGCCATTTCCTGCATACGGCCCTCGACCACGCCCATGCTGTTGGCAGACTGACCGGAAGCCGCCTGCACCCGCGCCTCTTCAACCTCCTTGCCGTACTTCTCAGCAATCTGGTCCTGCGCAAAAACCGCACGCCGCGCTTCGACCGTGGCCGCATCGCGTTGCCCGAGGAACAGGTGGTTGAGCATTTGATACTGGAGCGCGTGGATAAACTCATAAGCCGGCAGGTGGTACGGACGTGTGCGATCATCCGTAATCGTACCGGCCATCACCGTTGCACCAGCATCACCCAACTTGAATACAGGGCCGCTTTCGGTCTCCTCGATCACGGTGTCGATCGCCGCGGCGAAGTTGGTCGAGCTTCCCAGAAAATCGCCCGAGAGCATCCGCACGCGCCCCGTCTCGACAAACCCCAGTTCCCGGCTGTAGGTGCTATGCTTGAGCTTCTCAGACCATGCCAGCGCGACGGGGTCGTTACCCGCGCGCAGACCGGAGAGCGCCCGGTCCACGCCGGGGTTGGTCGAGACACAACCGACCGTCGCGAGCAACGCAACCAAGCAGAACCCGAGCCACATATAGTCGGTTGAGCGTTGAGCGTTCACGTTGACCCCTCTTGGGTGTAGGCGTTACTGAACGGCATTTTGCTGGATGTTGATCGCGTCGCCACGGTTGCCGACATCACGCCAGGCCGCCGTGTCGAAATTGACCTTGATACCTTTGCGCATCACCGCCTCGGCATAGCCGATGGCCACCGCCGCACGGAAACCCTCCAGCGAACGATAGCGCTGTAAGCCAGCATCTGACAGTTCCAACGCCACGCGGAAGGTCGCGCCGGGTTGGATGTTGACCGTCTGCTGCCACGGCTGCATCCACTGGCGCGTTACGCGCATCTGATGCAAGCCCGGCGTTGTCTTGAAAGTCCCGGGGGACGAGCCTACCGTTGCACCGTCGATTTCCACCGTCACACCGCCGACCAGCCGCCGCATCTCGTCGAGCAGTTCGTTCGGTGCACGCACGCCGCTCTCAAGACCCTGGATCAGCTCATCGACAGTCGTGGAGACGCTGAACTCGACCATCGTCGTGTCGGCAGCCGGACCGCGACGCCACGTCGGCGCCTTCTGGGCGATCTCTTCGCCGGTCGCGGTCGCCCACTGGTCAAACAGGTCGTTGTAGTAATTGAGGGCGTCGCCGCCGTCGGTATACTGTCCGGGCACCGGCAGCTTGTTGGTCCAGTTTGAACCGTAAACCGATGATCCTTGCGCCGCCTCGTTGACCTTGGTGCTCATGCGCAGCGTGAAGACGGTCACCTGCCGGTCACCGGCGGTCCGGGCGGTATGGCTGGCGCCGATGATCGACACCAGCATGATGTAATCGCAGCCCAACATCTGTGCGACGCGCACAGTCGAGCCGCCCGTGAAGATACCCTCGACCAGACCGGAGCGCTCTTCGGCCGTCGTGATCTTGAAACGGTTGAAGCCGTCCGCGATCTCCGCCTTATCCAGCACGATCAAGCCGGCGCCGGCCAACTCGGCTGAAATACGATCGCGTACGCCGTCCACCTCGTCATCCATACCCGCCACGCGCGTCTGGTTCTTGACGAAGATCGCGATCTTGGGGTTGACCGGCTGCGGCCGCGGCGCGAGCACCGCCCGCTTCACCACGTCCGCCTCGACGGCCACGACATCCAAGCCAGGGTTGGCTTCCTGTACCTTGGCCTTGAACGCCTTCAATTCAGCCGAGGAGTTAGGATCCAGTTTTTCAGCTTCGGTCACCACCTGCGCCCGCGATCCAGCGACAGCACAGAAAATCAGCGCCAGACATGCGGTCCAGCGAACACTTTTTTTCACAGTCATGAAAAATCCTCCGGTTTAGAAGTAACAGTTGATGATTGGCAGGAAAGGGACGTCCTTGTTTTGGATCACATTGACCACGCCGATCTGGAAACCGATCATTTCGCGCGCGATGTTGATCACGCCGATCTGGCAGCCCTTGATAAAATCAGAGCCGTTGAAAACGCCGATCTGCAACGCCTGCGCCGTGGATTGCGGTTTCGCCGCGCCATAGTTGACCGCACCGATCTGCCAGCCGTCGTAAGAGCCGGAGACATAGTTCACCGGCGCAATCTGCAGGCCCAGCCCCTCGCCGTCCACGATATTGGCGAGCAGCGCCACCTGCAAGCCGTTGCCGTGTCCTCGCGCCCGACCAACCGTGCTAATATCGAAGCCGTCGAAATTCTGGCACTCGCCATAGATCGCGTTGATCCGAAGTCCGCCGACATCGAAGTTGCTGGACGGTACCTGCAAAGGCGTCACGATGCTGAACATAAAGGGCGTGTACGGATACACGGTGGTGTCTACATCCGCTGTGGGTGCAGTCGCCGCCGTAGCCGCAGACGAAGACGAAGACGAAGACCTGATCAACGTTGACGCCTGCTGCGCTAACGCCGCACCGCCGACCGTGATCCCTAACATCCATACGATGAACTGTCTTTTCATTTTGTGATCTCCTTTCATATCCGGCACGCGGCCCCGCCGCTCATGCCAAAACCTACCGTTTGATAGTGAGAGCAGTGTACGTGAAAACAACCGCGGGTTCAATTCAGAAGTAATAGGTTCAGAAGTGATAGGTAAGAGGTCATAAATGAGAGGCAAATAGGTGAAGGGTGCAAACTTATTACCTCTTACATATTACAGCGGGCGTTACTTTCCTGTCGCCACGAGGGGAGGGCGTGTGGTAATCTAGCATCCGTTTCTTGGGGTCGGGGTTTTCAGTTTGACAAATTTCCGAAATATGTCAAACTGCGCGACCTCAAACGACGCCGGAGAGTGGCTTTGGTTGATTGGATGGCGTCAAGAGGAGCAGTAGCATGAGTAAAAAAGCGTGCATATTTGCAGGTCAGGGGGCGCAGGTTCCCGGCATGGGCAGCGACTTCGCGGCGGATGCCGGGATCGCTGATCTCTTCACCCGCGCCAATGCGGTGTTGGGGTTTGACCTCGCTAAGATCTGTCTCGAGGGCCCTGCAGAAGAGTTGACGAAATCCAATGTCTGCCAGCCCGCGATCTTCACGGTCAGCGTGGCCGCCTTCAAGGCGTTCCGTGCGCGCTGTCCGCAGGTGGAGTTCGCGATGGCCGCAGGCCTCAGCCTTGGCGAGTGGACCGCGCTGCATATCGCGGGAGTGCTGGACTTTGAGTCGGCGCTGACGGTGCTTGAGGCGCGCGGGCGTTTTATGCAGCAGGCGTGCGAAGAGCAGGCCACCGGCATGATCAGTATCATGGGTGCCTCGGATGAGCAGTTGCAAACGATTTGTGATAGGGCTGGCCTTACGGTGGCCAACATCAACTCCGACTCGCAGATCGTGCTCTCCGGTCTCAAGACCGGTGTCGCCACGGCAGCCACGGTCGCCGCCGAGCTGGGCGTCAAGGCGATCCCGCTGAATGTCGCGGGGGCTTTCCACTCCCCGTTCATGGCCTCGGCCCGTACCAAGCTCGCGGATGTCATCGCGGGGATCACCTTCCGCGCGCCGACGCTGCCGGTGCTCGCCAACGTCAGTGGCGCGCCGCACAGCAATGACCCGGCCGCCATCAAAGATGC
>JAKJHA010000140.1 GCA_022704125.1 Verrucomicrobiota bacterium
CAGATAACGTCCGCCCTCCGCAAGCGGCAACACGCCACCGCGTATCCAGAAGGACTTGATCTTCGTGGTCGACGCGCCATGCCACGTCACATCGAACCAGCGGCGCACGCTGCGTCGTTCAGGATCGAGTTGAAGAAGGGCGTCAACCGTCCACATGCCCGCCCGCGTCCGACAACGGATCGTGTCGGGCGACACGCGCTCAACGCCAAGCCGCTCAATCGCCTGACCGCTGCCGGTGACCCACGCCCCGTCTTGGCGGATGTCATAGGCCTGCGCGGTCGCCGGTGCCGTCACGACCGGCTGGCCGTCGCACAGCACTTCAGCTATCCAACCGTTCCGCGCGTCAATCCGCACCGCAAAACGATCCGTCCCGAATAGCGTCCCTTGCGCGTCATCACGCAACGGCACTTCCGCCCATGCGGCACACACGCCCCCCACGAGTCCTACCGCTAATCCAAGCCACTTTCCGCGCATCTTTTTCCTCCTCTTTTATACAACTGAAAAAATCAATCAACGCCCATCGCCCGCTACCGGCGTCCGCAGATACTTTTCCGTTCCGTAAGGAAAATCGGACGGCATGTAGTTCCGCACTCTGGCGTGGCTGAGGCTGTAGGCCTTTTGAAAGTGCAGAAAAACCCACGGGCAATCTTCGCGCACCAGCTCTTGCGCCTCGGCCCAGTAACGGTTGCGCGTTGCCTCGTCTTGTGCCGCGCAAGCGGCTTCGTACAACTGGTCAAAACGCGGATTAGCGTAATTGCAGCGGTTGGGCCCCGGCGACACATTGCGCCCGTAAAAGAGCTGAAGGAAGTTTTCCGCGTCGGGATAGTCCCCTACCCAACCGATGCGGAACATCTGACTCTGGCGTTCGGAAACGCGCCGCAGAAACGTGGGCCAGTTGTGATATTGCGCCTTCAACGAAATGCCCACGCGCCCGTAAAACGAGGCCAGCAGCTCTGTCGACTCGCGTGCGTCCTGCGAGGTCCGTCCCAAGTCCACGGTCAACTCCAACCGTTTGCCGGTCTGCGGATCGATGCCGTCTGGATACCCCGCCTCGCGCAGCAGCGCCCGCGCGCGCTCCGGATCGTACGCGTACGGGAACGGGGTCTCCAAACGTCCATCGGTGCCCGGCGGCACGGGGCCGTCGCACACGATCGTGCGGTGGTTGAAAAACCGCACCCACGCCGCGCTGTCAAACGCGCAGTTGAGTGCTTGGCGCAACGCGCGGTTTGAGCCCAGCACGGGGTCTTCCATGTTGATACCGATGTAGGCGACCTCAAGCGTGGGCATAGAGTAAAGCGTGATGCCGCGCTGCTTCAGCGGCTCGCTCAGACCGCCCGCACCGTCGATCACCACATCCCAATTGTCACGCGAGACCTCGCCCAAGAAATCCAACTCGCCGGCCAGAAAGCAGAGCCATTGCGTTGACACATCATCGACCACCGAATAGACCACCCGGTCAAAGGGCACCTCGTCCGCCCCCGGCACCAGCGCCGCAGGCCCCTTGCGCCAGCCGCGCCACGCCAGATCACGCGCAAAGACCATCTGGTGGTTGCGCCGCCACTCGGCCAGCCGGTACGGTCCGCTGCCCACCGCGTGACTGCCGAACGTCGCACCGTACTGCTCGACCGCCTCGCGCGGCACGACCGCCGTGAAACACATCGCGAGGTACCAGATAAACTGATGCGCCGGCCGCGTCAGCGTGATGCGCACCGTCTGCGCGTCGAGCGCCTCCAGCCCGCTCACCGGACGCGCGTAATCCGTGGCCGCGCCGCCCATCGACGCCTCCGCGAACGCCCGCATGCCGCAGATCGTATCAAGCACCAGCCACTCGCCGGGCGACGCCACGCGCCGATCCCCCAGCCGTTTCAACGAAAACACCACGTCATCCGCCGTGACCGCCCGCCCCCGCGCGCGCCCGTCCGTATCCAACCCGAAGCAGGCATCCGGCTGAAAACGCGCCTCGGGATCCAGCCGCACCACGTAGACCAATCCGTTCGACTGCACCTCCGGCAGCGCCGCCGCCAAGCCGGGAATCAGCCGGTACGGACGCGCGCGGTAGTCGTATTCCAGCAGCGTCTCGTACACGAGCTGCGCCGAACGCGCCGCATAGATCGACGCCGCATTGGCCGGATCCATGCTCGCCACCCGCTCCATGCTGCGGCGGTACACAGTCTCACCAGACGCCGCCAGACACGCGCACCACCCCACAAACACAGCAACTAATGCCGTTCTCATGCGCAATCGGCGAGTGGCAGGAGTGTGCGAAGATCGTGCGTTTCTGGCGAAAACAGGGAAGGCAAGTCGGGAACAGGTGTGGCACGGGCATCTTGCCCGTGTTTCATGGGCGGGACGCCCATGCCACGAGGGTTTTTGCAAGAGCCTCATCAACCAACTTCTCATCCCATCACCCCACTGCGGCGGCCACCGCCGGATGCAGATAGATCGGCAACGGCTCGCGCACACGGCTCTCCGGCATCGCCAGCGTCAGTCGTCCCAGATCCACCGCAATAGGATACACCGTGCGCGCCACTAACCGATCCTCCGCAAACGTCGCACGCAACACCGACGCCAGCCGCTCCCAATCCGGCGACACGATACGCGCCGCATCCGGCACCACGCTTCCGAGCGCTTCGGACGGCACCAACCGAAAATCTTCCGCCGTATGCGTCGGCAATCCACCGCCCGGCATGCGCACCTGTGCAGCGGCGGGCTGCACCTCATACGTGACGCACCAAAGCCGGTTGCGTCGCGCGTCGCCCACCACTGTCACGCGCTCCTCGCCTTCGGCCTGACCCAACGCCACTGCCGCCGCGCTGGCGATCCCATAGACCGGCTTACCGTCCGGCAGCGCCAATCCCTGCAACGCGGCGAGGCAGGCGCGGATGCCCGAAAACGATCCGGGGCCGAGCCCGCACACGAACTCATCAAAGGACGCACCGTTCCATCCGTGCGCGGCGATCACATCGGCAAGCTCCGCCATCCATGCGGGGGCGCGGGACGGTTCGCCGTCCCATACCTTTTCGCACACACACACGTTATCCTCAAACACCGCCATACTGGGGTGACCAGAGGAACGATCAATCACCAGAGTTCGCATAGGGCACACCACCACATTTCATGAAGTTTCATGTGTTTCATGGTTGACTCATTTCGGCGTCCAGCACCGTCACCGGCCCCCATCCCAGCGCTTCAAGCTCCGGCAACAGCCGCGTACGGTCGCCCACCACCAACCACACCAGCGACTCGGCACGCGCCACATGCGCGGCCGCCGCCCGGACATCCGGCACGGTCACGCCGCGCAGCGCCTCCGCGTACCCACGAAAATAGTTTTCAGAAAGTCCAAGCCGAACCACCTGCTGCATCACATCGCCAACGGCGCTCAGCGTCTCCCACTGTCCGCCCAATCGCAGCGTGAGATCGGTGACCACCTTCTCCACCTCTGCGGATGTCGGTGGCCGCTCCGTCTGCATCCCAAGCACCTCCTGCTTCAACTCGCGCAACGCCTCCGCCGTCTTGTCGGCCTGCACGGACGTCGAACACAGGAAAGCCCGCTCGCCTCTCATATCAAGCAGCGACGTGCGCGCCCCGTAGCTCCAGTGCTTATCCTCGCGCAGATTCATGTTGATACGGCTGGTAAAAGAGCCGCCCAAAATCGTGTTCATCACCTGAATGGCCGCCTCGTCCGCCTCGCGTTTCGCCGCCGCCGGGCATCCCGCCACAATCACCGACTGCGCGGCGTCAGGACGGTCGATCACGTAAAGGATCGACGTGCGCTTAGCGACGGGTGCCGATGCGTCCAACCCCTCAAACGGCAGGGCGCCGCTATCTTTAGACACCGCCCGCCACTTTCCGAAACGGTGCTCCAGAATCGGCAGCACCTCTTCGAGCGTGACCGCGCCGGCCACCGTCAACGTGGCCTGCTCGGGACGGAACCAGCGCGCATAAAAGCGTTGCAGGTCGTCGCGCGTAAGCGCGCCCACGCCCGCCTCATCGCCGTTCCCGCTGAGCGGCGCGGCATACGGATGTCCCTCTCCGAACACCAAGCGCGGCAGCACGCGCAACGCCACGCCGTTCGGGTCGCTTTTTTCACGTTGGATCGCCGCCAGCCGTTGCTGTTGCAGACGTTTGAAATCGCTCTCGGGAAAGGTCGGATTCACCACCACGTCGGCAAAGAGTTCGACCGCCTTGTCCAGATGGCGTGTCAGCGTATTGAGCGACACCGTGATCGTGTCCGGTCCGCACCCCGTACTGAGACGCGCCCCCAACGCATCGAGTTCTGCGCTGAGCGCCAGTGCGTCGCGGCTCCGCGTGCCCTCGTCAAGCATCGCTGCCGCCAGACTCGCCGTGCCAGCCACGCCGCCGCGATCCGCCGCGAAACCGGAGGGCACCAGCAACGCCATCTGAACCAGCGGTGTTTCCTGCCGCTCGGCCAGTACCACACGCAACCCGTTGGCGAGTGTCGCCCGCTGGAACGCCGGCAACTGCGGTTGCGGCTTCAATGTCGGGAACGGCACAGCGGAACGATCCATGCCGTTGGTCGATGCACGATATTCAGGGAACGGCTCGACGGTGAGCACGAACGCGCCATCAGACAACCAAGCGCGCGCGGTATCGCGCACCGCCGTACACGTCGCGCCAAGCGTTTCGCGCAACACCGTCTTGTAGTACGCCGGATCGCCGGTCAGCACAGCGTTGCGCGCCAGCACGTCCGATTTGCCGCCGAACCCGCCCACCCGCTCGCAGCCGCGCACGAAGTCCGCCTCGAAGCCGGCTTTGACCCGTTGCAGTTCGCCTTCTTCCGGTCCCTCTTCGAGCAGACGCGCCACCTCCTCGTCGATGGCCTGTTCAACCGCGCCCACCGGCACGCCGGAACGGACGGTGGCGATGATCATGAACTGGCCCGCGATCTCACTCAGGCCTGCCCAGGCATTCACGTCCGTTGCCAGTTGCTCATCGTGAACCAGACGACGGTAGAGGCGCGATGTTTTCCCGTCCGCCAAAACGCCCGCCGCCACGCTGAGCAGATTTCCTTCGGTCGTGCCGTACGGCGGAATGTTCCAGACTTTATGGAGCCGTGCCTGCGGTACGCGATCCTGCGCAGTCATGCGCTGCGTGCCGCTCCGCTTCGCTACATACGCCTTGTGACGCTGCACCGGCGGTCCCGACGGAATGTCACCGAACGCGCGCCGCGCCAGTTCCACTGCCTCATGCGTATCAACATCGCCCGCAATCACCAGCACTGCGTTGGCGGGGCCGTAAAACTCTTTGAACCACGCATGCGTATCTTCAAGCGTGGCGGCTTTCAGATCCTCCTCGGAACCGATCACCTCCCACGAATAAGGGTGGCCGGCGGGCCATGTATTCTGTGTGATCAACCGCCAAGCGATGCGGTACGGCTGGTTGTCGCCTTGGCGTTTCTCATTCAGCACCACGCCGCGCTGCTCGTCCAGTCGCTCCTGCGTCAGTGCGCCGAGCAGGTGACCCATGCGGTCCGACTCCATCCAGAGCGCGAAGGCCAGCGCATCGCGCGGCACCTCTTGAAAGTAGTTGGTCCGATCCTGCCCCGTGGTGCCGTTCATGCCGGTGGCGCCGACCCGCTCCATCGCCTTGAACCAATCGTCGTTGAAGTGCTCGCTGCCGTTAAACATCAGATGTTCAAAGAGGTGGGCGAAGCCGGTGCGTCCGGGACGTTCGTCCTTGGAGCCCACATGGTACCAGACATTCACGGCCACGATAGGCGCCTTGTGATCTTCATGTACGATGACAGTCAGACCGTTTTCCAGAACGGTTGAATGATACGGAATATCCACGCCCACTCCCTTCGCCGCATGTGCGTCAGACACCACCGCCACCGCGCACAACATCGTCCAGCAAACTGCTACCCACCTCATTGCCTCGCCGCCCTCGGTCCAAAAACCATAAAGGCCGACTCCACATAGCCGACCGCCATAACGTGAACCCTACCCGCATGTTAACAACTTTACACCTAACATTCACGGTTAAATCCGATAGAATCTGTCCTATGAAGAAGCGGAAGTATACTATGTCGGCGGTGGCTCTGGAAGCTCGAAAAAAGGCCGTCGAATGATGTGGATGTGGGAAAGGACAATAGCAAATGGACATGCTAAAAGGGAAAGTGGCGCTCGTGACGGGCGGAAACCGCGGCATCGGGAAGGGAATCGCCGAGGCGCTCAAAGCCGAGGATGCCGAGGTAATCACCACCTGTTCGGCGGAGTGCGATCTGTCGGACCGTGCGGCCGTCTACGCCTTCATCGAGAAGACGAAGAAAGCGCATCCGGTGATTGACATCCTCGTGAACAACGCGGGGACGATCCTGCGCAAACCGGCGGCAGAGCATCCGGACGAGTGGTGGGACAAGGTGATGAACGTGAACCTAAACGCGCAGTTCATCCTCGCCCGCGAATTCGGCAAGGACATGATCGCGCGCGGTAACGGCAAAATCATCTTCATCTGCTCACTCCTCACGTTCCAGGGCGGCATCACGGTACCGGGCTACGCGGCCTCGAAGGGCGGCGTAGGACAGCTCGTGAAGGCGCTCGCGAACGAATGGGCGCCAAAGGGCGTGAACGTGAACGGCATCGCGCCGGGCTACATCGCGACCGACAACACGGCGGCGCTCCGCGCCGATCCGGTTCGTTCCCGCCAGATCCTCGATCGCATCCCGGCCGGACGCTGGGGCGAGGCTTCGGACATCGGCGGCGCGGCGGTATTCCTCGCCTCCCACCTATCCAACTACGTGCACGGAGCAATCATCCCCGTCGACGGCGGATGGCTCGCGCGATGA
>JAKJHA010000141.1 GCA_022704125.1 Verrucomicrobiota bacterium
TTGGCCAGCGTGACCGGCGCGGCGTAACTGGCGGGCAGGGCATTGGCTGCAAGCGTGAGAGCGCCGCTGTTGACCGTGAGCGGCCCCGTGATCGTGTTGGCACCACCGAGCGTGAGCGTGCCCGCGCCCTCTTTGACGAGGCCACCACCGGGGCTGCTTGCGTCTTCGAGTAGCGATTGATTGACGCTGACGGAAATGTTCTCCGGCACATGGAAGGCGATCCCGCCGTTCTGCACCTTGGCGCTGGTGAGCCCCTGCAGGTGATCGGTGGCGTTACCCACCGCTTGGAGCGTGCCTCCGTCCGCGATCAGCGTGGCGCTGCCGTCCCCGCGTACCACACGCTGCGTGATAAGCTTGCCACCCGCGCCGAGCGTCAGCGTGGCGCTTGCGCCTGAGGCATCGCCCAGACGCAGTGTATTGGCACCGATGTCGAAGGTGCCGCCCGCCAGCGTGAGCGCGAAGGCGTTGCCCGAACTGATGCCGGTGCGCACGTAAGCGCTGTTGGCGAAGGTCGGCAGTGCGGTGAAACGTCCGTCGGAGAGCGTCATGCCACCGTGTGCTGCGTGCCACATGCCGGTGTAGACGCCGTTCGCATAGGGCGCACCGTTATAGACCGCCGTGCCGCCTGAGCCGAGATACACCGGCTGTCCGGCCGCAGGCGGTGTACCGGCCGCCCAGTTGGCCGCTCCGTCCCAGGCTGCAGTGCCGGTGGCTTGCCACATGCCGCCGAAGCGGCCGCCCTCGACCATGAAATTGTGTTTCACATCTTCGGCGCTGAGCGTACCGTCATGCACGCGTACCACCGCGATCGCGCCGCTGAGCGGATAGCTCCAGCCGCCCGAGGTGTCCACCGCGCCGACCGCGAACAACGCATTGTTGGTGGCGAGATTGAGCATGTAGGCACCGCCCATATCCAGCGTGTTCACCAGTCGTCCGTCGAGATAGAGGCGATTGATGCAGGCCGCGTCGCGGGTACAGGCTACGTGGTGCCACTGCCCGTAAGCAGGCAGACCGATGTTCCAGCCGATGTTGCGCGCCCAGTGTTCCACCGCGTTGTTGAGGTCGGAGCCGTAGCGCATCTCCATCATCCGGCGCTCTCCGCCGTCGCGCCGCGAAGTCCAAGCGAGGAGCGTCTCGATACCGGTGCCGACCGGATTGTAGACCCAGACTTCGGCCGACCAAGCATTTGTGCCGAGGATGCTCAGAGGCACACCGCCCTTGGTGGCGTTGCTTGTGTGTCCGGCCTGCGCCATCGCACATCCAGGCGTGCCGTCAAACCACAGGGCCACCGCGCCGCCGACATTCGCCGCATAGGTGGCACCCTGGCCGGCGACCGCCGGTACGAAATTATTCAGCGTCCCCGCATTCGGCCAAACGGTGACCTTATCACCATCAGCCAATCCCGTTACCTGCGCCGCGTCCAGATGAACGAACAGTTCGCCCGCCGTTCTGATCGCCTGCGCACCCGCGCCCATGACCCACGCACACACGACACCACACACCCACCGGTGACTTACTCGCATATTTCGTCTCCTCCTACGAAACCCACACCACTCAGGTCTCGGGGATAGTATGCGTCTTTGATCCAAGCGTGTCAATGCACATTGAACGGTAATCGTTAGTGCCAGGGGGGAAGAGTTATCGTGTCGGGGTACGTGAACGAGTGTGTGCACGGGGGTGGCCAACGTTCACGTTCACAGCGCAGCGGTGCACGTTCACGTTCTCCAAATCGGTATCGCTATCGGGTTCGAAATCGACTGTTGCGCCCACGCAGTGGCTCGCAGCGGCAAGTGTAATGATGGCGGCGATCCCGATCCCGATACCGATAGCGATACCGATGGTGGCGCAATGGAACCCTGAAACACATGATCTTCGCACAGCCTTGTCACTAACCGATTATCGTGGAAGCTGGGCGCATCTAAAAACCTAAAAAATCTCATCTGAAAATGATTCACAAACCGCGCCTGATCTGCTTTGATATGGTCATGGATGAACAATCAAAACGGCTGATCGTGAACGCGATCACCTTTGGGCGTGTACCGTTTGTCGTACTGTTTATGGTGTTGGCCGTGATTGACGCCTATTGGCCGTCACGCTGGCTCGCGATCTCGGCGACCGCCTCATTGGTGATCGCCTCGCTGACCGACCTCTACGACGGTAAATTGGCGCGCAAGTGGAACGTAGTCAGCAAGTTCGGGGCGATGGCCGATCCGTTGATGGATAAGGTCTTCTACCTGGTGGTTTTCCCCACTTTGCTCTGGCTACTGGGCCGCCAGCCGGACGAGGCGATCCACGCCTTGGTCATGCTGATTTTCACCGTGCTCTACATCCTGCGCGATCAGTGGGTGACCTTCCTGCGCTCGGTGGGTTCGCTCTATAACGCAAACTGCGGCGCCAACTGGCTCGGCAAGTTCCGCACAGCAATCAGCTTCCCCTCCGCCTGCATCATCTACGTCTACGTCTCTCTACACCCGTGGTTTTTACCGCAGGCGTTGGTTTACGTGATAGAGGCGTTCCTGATCTTTGTCAACTTCTGGTCGATCGTGGTCTATACCCGTCAGTACATGCCCTATCTCAAACGAGCGATCGACAAGAATTGAGCCTATAAACAGGCGGACGTACGGTTTTGCGCAGACGCGGCCTCGCTGGCTGGTTGTTTTGGTCGTTCGGAATCAGAAGATGAATGAAGAGAAACCGAGATTCTCGCCGAGGCGTGTCGCATGGAGCACAGCTACCATGTCGGTGCTCCTCGTGCCGTGCCACTTCTTCGTCTCGTGCGAACTTTCCTCTCGTCTTGCCGCGTCCGGAGTGGGGCTCATGGTCGTCACTGGCTTGTTCTGTCTGGCTAGCAAGACGGGAAAGAAGGAGCTGCCATTCGGTCTTGCCATCGTGGGCTTAATCGGGCACGTGCTGTTTACACACTAGATCAACAACGGAACGTCAACTCGTGCGGTTTGCTAGGACGCTTGCTCTCCAACTCTGCGTTTTCGCGTGAGAAGCTCCAAAAAACTTTGTGCCTTCGTGTGAATACAAAATACGCGTTTGACTTGTCTGTTCCGTCTCTTACGGAGCGGGCGGCGCAGACGGAACTGGCGGGGCGGCCGGTTCCGCAGGCGCTTGTCCGGCACCGGGTTGTTTAGGTGCGGACACCGGTTTCTGCATCTGCATGCGTTCCATCTCTTTTTCCGCAGCCGCCTCCTCGGCGCGTTCCCGTTTTTCCTGACGCTCCCAGTCGCGCAGATTTTTGATTGCCTGCTGGATGTTTGCCGACTCTTCATCGGGCATCGAAATCGAGTCCATGGTTTCGATGAACTTCTCGTGATGCGAAGGGTTTTTGGACTGCTTGGCCATCTCTATCAGGTGCGCGGCCACCACCAACTCGTCGTCAACGAACATCATTTCGGACAATAGGTCTTCTACCAGTGCATCCGACGTGAAGTCTCCGGATACGGTGTACGCCGCATCCAGCAAAGCCGCTTTGTCATGCGAACTTTCGATGTCTGAAAGCGCCGTCTTCCAATAATCCAGAGCCTCCTGTGCCACCTCCGGGTCGGGATCGCCAAGCATGGTGGTGAGATCCGCCAACCCTCTCAGCCCCGCCCAGTGCAGACCGAACGCCACCTTGCTTCTGACCTCTGGATTGGGATGCTTGACCAGTACCGCCGCATGCTCCAGCAACGTGTCGTAATCATCATCGTCCAGCAGATCGTCAATCTCGGCCAACAGCGAGTCGTCAGGCCTAGGCTCTACAAGAGCCGCACCGCCCCCCCCCGCCCCCTTTTTGCTTTTGGAAGTACGCGCATCGCTTGTGTCTTTCTCGGAGGCCGGTTGTGCCGACGCCGTTCGGTCGACAGTCGCTCCCCCCGTAGCAGACCCCGCCCCTCCGGCGACACGCTTGGGCTGAACGTTGGTTGGGGCCCGCCGCGTATCGACCGTCTCTTTACGAGGGTCGTCGTCGGACACCGGAACCGGTTTCTGTCGCTCGCGTAGCCAAAAGAAGGCCAGCGCGCACACGGCCACGCCTACCACCGCGAACACAGCTATTCTTTTTGTCGACATAGACTCACATCCTTCGAACAAGCAGCCGCTCCACGACATTCGCTGCACATCGAACGCGGCTGCCGCATCGTCAACGCGATCTTTTTACACCTGCTGTCCGTCACACAAGGGAAGCGCGTTGATGTGATCTCAGGATGCCATATGCGGGCGGAGCCCGCAACCCAATTTAATTAGTTAATTAGTGTGTTAGTACATTAGTTTGTCTGGAAGTGCGCTGCCCCCAAGAAAACCTTAGTGCCCTTTGTGCCTTCATGTGAGGGAACAACTTGTTTTTTATCGTGCTTGTCGAGCCGTAAGGCACTAACGAACTAATGCACTAATGAACTTTCCCGCTTCTGATAGCAAAGAGCGCCACCGCCAGCGCACTCACCACGTTCAACGAATTTTTGCGGCCGGCCAAAGGAATACGTACAACCGCGTCACAAGCCTGCACGACGTCAGGGTCGAGTCCGAAACGTTCGTTACCGACCACCAGCGCACACGGCAAAGGCCACTCGAACGCCCCCACCGACGGCGCGTCAGCCACAGTCTCCAACGCCACGCACGGCACTCCCGCCGTGCGCAGTTCGTCAATCACTTCGCGAACCCTGCCGGCATGACGCCAAGCCACCAGCCGCTCGGTGCCCAGCGCCGCACGCGCGGCCTGCGGCTGCTCAGGCGACGGCGTGTAGCCGCACAACAACACCTCGCGCACACCGAAACACTCAGCGGTGCGGAAGAGCCCGCCGACATTGAAGGCCGAGCGGATCGAATCTGCAACCACCGTCAGCGGCAAAGGCGGCGACACCGGTGTCGCCTCCGGCGGCAGGTCGGCGTCCAGAATCTCTACGTCGGTGATCCTGAGGCGTGCGATCGCACGCTCAACTGGCACCCGCACGCAGTCAAACTGGCGCAACGTGAGCCCTGGCAACAACAGACGTGCCAGAGCGGCCAAGCGTGGCAACGCGCGCTGTTCCGCCAGCCAAGCGCGGCAGGCCTCACGTTCGCGTTCGCGCGCCGCTTCGTCCGGCCAGACACGTTCCAAGGCGCGCAGCCGTTCGAGCGCTTCGCGCCACATCCGCTGCTCCTCGCCCGCAGAGAGACGGCCCGTGCCCGGCATGGCTCACTTGCCTTGCGGCGTCCCCTTGACCTTAAGCGGAACCGCGTAAAAACCCTTCGAAGCGGTTACAAAGAGCGTGTCCTTTTTCGGGCCACCGATACAGACGTTGGCCGTCCAGCCTTCGGGAATTTTGATCACGCCCAAGAAGGCGCCCGCCTTATCGTAGACATAGACCCCCTCTTTGTGGGTCAGGTAAACCCGGCCGTCGACATCGAGCGTCATACCGTCCGAGCCCTTCTCGCAGAAAAGCCGCTTGCCAGCCAGCGTGCCGTCAGGCTGGATCTCATACACGAAGGTTTTGTTCGCCTTGATGTCAGCCACGTAGAGATGCTTGCCATCCGGCGTACCGACGATCCCGTTCGGTTGCAGCAGGTCATCGGTCACACGGCGCGGCGTGCCGCCCTTGGGCAGGAAATAGACCTGTTGCGAGTCTTGCGGCGCATCTGTGTGCGTCCACCACGGACGCTTGTAAAAGGGATCCGTGAAATAACAGCCGCCGCCCTCCGGACAGGCCCACACGTCGTTGGGGCCATTCAGCGCTTTGTCGGCGTGCGCCTTCGTAAGCACTGTCACCTTGCCATCTGGCGTGACCGACCACAACTCCGTCTTCTCATCGGCGCAGACCAACAGATTGCCGTCCGGCGCGAAGCACATGCCGTTGGCGCGGCCCGCCGGGTCCATGAACGTTCGCAGCCCCTGCTCACGCGACCAGCGCAGAATCTTGTTGTTCGGTTGGTCCACAAAGAAAACCTCGCCCGCCGCATTGACGGTCGCCCCTTCTGTGAACTTAAATCCGTCTGCCAGCTTTTCCGCCACCGTGCCCGGCGCGACCACATCATCCAAGCCCGCCGCCACCGTACACGCGACCACCATGCCCGATGCCAGCCCGATCAGCCCCAATTTCAGTTTCATGTTTCATCCTTTCTTTGTTCATCAATTGTTGTCTGCCTGCCCACCCACGGAATCGGCTACCAGTTTACCGTTTCACACCCATTCTGGCAACGGTCGTGCCGCCGCGCTGCGGTGAATAAGAAGCGCTCGTACTACAAGTCATGAGACCATGAGTCGTCGCACGATCTTCATTGATCCAATTTTCGGCTTTTGATTTTGAACGTCATTTGGTATCATTTCCCACTATGCGTGTTTTGTGGGTTGACCTGGTTTCCGAACTAGGGGGGGCGCAGTATAGCCTGCTCGAAGTGTGTGCCCGATTGCCGACGTACGGGATTGAGGTTGTTGCCGCCGTTCCCCAAGGGCCGTTGTTTGACCGCTTGTCGGCAAGTGGTGTTACGGTTTTTCCTGTGTCACCGCTGCGCGCGTCGAGGCGCGGGTGGGGCCTCTTCTCAACGGCGGCTAAGTTGATGCGCGCGCCCAATACGATTTGCCGGATTGCCCAGGTCGTCAAACCGGACATTGTGCACGCCAACAACCTGCCCGCTTTTCTCGCGTCCCGCAAAATCTCATCAAGCATCCCGTCGGTGTGGCATGTGCGTGATATGCGGTTGCCGGTCTTGGTCGCCCGTGATGCGGCAAAGCGGGCTTCGCGTATCATTGCCG
>JAKJHA010000142.1 GCA_022704125.1 Verrucomicrobiota bacterium
GGCTTCACGGCGGGGCGGGTGCTCACCAACGCCCGTCACGCCGTTGTGCTGACCGGCATGCTGGCGAACCGCGCGGCCGTCCTGGACCTCGCCTCAGCCGGCAGCGCGCGTACCCCACGCCCGCTCTTCCCTCAAAGCGCCGGCCCCCGGCTGGCTGTCGCGCTCAACACCGTCCCGGCGAGTTCAACCGACGAAATCTTCCTCTCCACAGACCTCAACGGCGGCGGCGCCTTCTTCCGCCAGCTCTTCCAGAGCACGGGCTTTGGCACATTCGCGCAACTTGACTTCGACAACGGACCATTCCCCTTCACATTTGCAGCCGGTCTCTGCGTCTCAAACGGGGCGATCCCGCGCGTGGCAGGCCTGCTGCCGGACACCGACGAGATCTACCTGTTCGCCACCGGCAATAACGGCGCCTCCGTCGGTCTGCAACCTCCGCGGACCGTGCCGCTTTCAGACAGCTCACAATTCATCTTCGGGGGCTTCGCGCCCACAACCCCCTTGGGCCAATTCCTGGTCTTCACACCCGGCGAGCAGACCGCCTACAGCATTCCACTGGAGCCGAATCACACGTACGGCGTCGTTTTTGGCACCGCAAAACCGCTCGGATTGCCTGTCAGGCCATGGTCTGTCCAGCCCGGCCCCGGTCCCCGCCAGTTCACGCTGATCACCGCCAGCGGCGCAGCCAGCGTGTATGACTTCGACGGCACGACGCTCACACTGCACAGCACGATAGAGTTGCCGGCCGGCGTTTCAGGCGGATTCACCGCGCTGTTCGCCGATCCTTCGGCCGGACAGCTCTTCATGCTGATCGACACCGACGGCGACCGCGCGTCAGACACGTCCTGCCGCTATGCGTTTAACGGACACGCTTTCGTGGCGGCCGACGCGCCCGTGGCGATGCCCGGCCTTTCCGACCGCGGCGGACAGCCAAACACCCTGGCCTTCGTTGGCGAGCCGCTGGTCAATACCAATGCCGCGCGCATCGCTGCCTACACGGCGGCCGATTGGTCTGTGAGCGCCAGCGGTGTGACGCCATCCACCACCATCCAGGCGGCCGTCGACCGCGGTGCCGCGCTCGGACTCGGGATGCCCGCCGCCACGGTCATCAACGGCGTTCCAGCCGATGCCACCCATCTGCTGCTCGATCAACTCGCGTCCGACATTGCCGTCCAGCCGCTCTTCACGGCAGCCGGCGAAAGTGTCAGCGTACCCCGTATGGAACCGCAAAGCGGCCTTTTCGACAGCGCGGTGCAGGTCACGATCACTGCGCCGGCATCCGTCACCCGCATCCTGTATCGCCTGAATGACGCCGATCCGTGGGCCCAAAGCGCCGGACGGACTCTGACCTTCTGGCTCTATGCCGACACCACCGTCCAGTGCTTCGGCTGGAACAGTGCGAACAATCGGACAACCCCGATTATCAGCGGCGACTTTGCCTTTTCCCGCCCGCCGGAAGAGCAGGACAGCGACGGTGACGGCGTGCCGGACTTTGTCGAACTCGCTTTGGGGCTTGACCCGGCCGGCGGCCAGGATGATGACGGGGACGGGCTCTCCGATCTCGACGAGATCCTTGGCGGAACGCGGCCCGACCTCGACGACAGCGACGGCGACGGCGCGACCGACCGCGAGGAGCGTGCTGCCGGCACGGATCCGAACAATGCATCCAGCGTGCCCAGCGAAAGCCAGATCTTGTCCGGCTCACAGAGCGCAAGCGAACGGCACGCGATATTTGACCTTTATCTGAGTCCGCGGCCCTACGACGGCACGATCGCCGCGTATACCGTGGCCGCAACCAACGTCCCCTGCCGCATCACGGCGCTCGATGGCTCGCTGCTGGCCTCCGCTGTCACCCGCGAAACCTACTACCCCTATGTGCCGATGCCGAATCTCGTTTTCCGGAATCTTCCGACTCCGTTTGACGGATTGCTTGCAGGTTTTACGACCCCCGCCCATTTCGACGTCTATACCCTATCCGCTGATCCCCGCATCGGGCGTGAACTCGTCAAGCTCATCACCGCGCCAGCCCAACCTCCAGTCAGCGTGGTCTACGCCTGGTCAGGCGGCGAGACCGCAGCAGAGGTCACGGCATGGTCCAATGCCGCGCACACGGCTTACGCGGCAGCGATCCGGCCCGAGCAAGGCGAGTCCGCGACCGTCGTGGACACCCTGACCGCCGCGCTCTTCGAGACCTTCGCGGCGCGCGAACTGTCGCGGCGGGGCCTTCTCGCCGAACCGGCGATCAGCCTTTTCCCGGCCCGCACCGAGCCCGAGAGCCTGCCGCATCCCTCCGCCGCCGAGCTGTTGCTCATCCAGACAGCGGGGGACCGCGATTATCCCGCCTACAATCTGGTCGACACGCTCGCTTGGCTGCGCGCCGCCTGCACCAACACCGCATACGCCGATGTCACGGCCCTGCGCGCCCTCGCCCACAGTATCTACGGCGTCGCTTCCCTCCAGATGAACGACGCGCCCGGACAATATCCGCTGCCCTTTGATGCCATCCGCACCGTCGTGCAGGAAGGTGCCGTGACCGGCGCGTACACCAATCATATCGGCGCGGCTGAACTCACCCTCGCGAAACAGGGCGCGGACCGCTTGCTAGGGCTGATCCCCGCGCGGCAGCGGCTCACGCTTCATCTGCTGGCGGGAGCGCCCCAACCGCCGGACTCCGCCGTGCTCGCGGATCCGGACAGCGGTTTGCGGTACAGCCTGGTTTCGGCGGGCGGTGCCGCGTTCCCGTTGGTTTTCGCCTTTGCGGTTCCCTCCAACAGTACCTTGCATGTGGAAGGATTCCTGAACGGCGCCGACACCCGACGCGGGGCCGATTTCGAAGTCGAGGTCATCACGCTGAGCGCCACGGCCCTGCCCGCCCCGACGCCCGTCGACCAAGACGCCAATCTGTTGCCCGATGTTTACGAACAGCTCGTCTTCGGCGCGACTGGCAGCCCCTTAGGGCGTGACGCTGACAGCGACGGCTATGCGGATCTGCAGGAGTATCTTGAGGGCAGCGACCCGACCGATGCGACAGCGACACCTGCGGTCGCAGCCGTTGCGCTTGAGCCGCCGGAAGCGCACATTGCGCTGGAAGGCAGCGATGTGCGCGTGTTCTGGCTCTGGCCGGCCCGTTACCACGACCGTTTCGACTTCATCTTGGAATCGACACCGGCTTTGGGCGCGCTGCCGTTCGCAGCCTCGACCCCTTCCGTGAACGCCGCAGACGATCTGCTCGACATACGGTTGCCCCAAGCGAGCGAAGGCCCGCAACGCTTTTACCGTATCCGTGTCCGCCTGCGCTAACGATCGGCCCACCCCTTTTCGCTTCCTGTGACAGACGCAGTGTCTTCAGTTTTGGGGGATTGCCCCTGATGTCCCATTGCGGAGGGAAACGGCAAGTTCACGGCCCCTGACAGATGCCGATTCTTTGACACGGCTCTTGGCTAGGGATTGGAGTGTTCAGCGTGTTTGGATGTGCTCGTGGCCAGATTTGCGGACAGAAACGTGAAGTTATACCACTGCCGAAAAGTTCTTAGACTATATACGGGCATCAGGCACACGGGAGGGGCAAGCCTCTGCTTGCCCTTGGACGAGCAGACGCTCGTCCCTCCCCGTGTGTGGGACCGCCCGTTTAGTCCATATACTTTTCGGCAGTGGTATTATAGGCAAGCCCGCCGCGCGGCTGCGCCGCGAATGATCGAGGGGTAACTTTCAACGCTCAACTTTCAACGTTCAACTCTCAAGTTATGAACCAGCGGCCTCCAACTGCTCTTCCACCTGCTGACCGATTCCGCATTGGACGCGGGGAAGCCCGGGGCCGCCTTGGTCGACAATACCTACCGGGAGATCAGCGCCGCGACCGGGATCGCGCACAGCACGGCCGGATGGGTCATGGCGGACCTTATACGGCAGAGGTCGCCGCCCGCCTTGTGTCGGAGATCCGCAGCCACTCCAAATGCCCGCTTACCCAGGCACTCACTCGCCAGACAAAGGGCGATTTCCAGAGAGCCAGCAACCTTTTGCGCGATCTGCAGACCGGTTACGAAAGTCGGTAACAAAACGACCTTCCTGACGCTTTCCCGGCGCGGAAAACCGCGTACTTCCACAAAACAGGGTTCTCCGGAAAGCGGGACGGAGGAACAATGGATCCGGCGGCAGCCGCAAACGTAACGACTTCTCGATTGATAACCACCAAAAGTCGTTACACTATGTGATTGAACAGGCGAGAAAGAGGTTATAATGCCCGGAAAGCCCTTCAAGTCGCAACTGAGCCCGCACTCCGAAGCCGCACAAGAAGTTTTTGCCCAACCGCTCGTTTCCTCTCAGTCGTGAACCTGCCGAAGGGCTTATTGGCAGCGGAGGCATTGACGAAAAAGAACTTACGGCCGCTCGGAGACGCAATCTCTTTGATCTGAACCAAGAGAGGCACCTTCATCGGTGCGCCGCTGGCCGTTGTCGAATATTTGACAAGGCTGCCCCATCTGTAACCCGCTTCAAAATCGGCGTTCCACGTCTCCAAGTGCGCCCATCCAATAGACGCTACAATGATATTTGGGGTGAGCTCGTCGACAAGCCACTCGAAGATTTTCCGTCCGGTGATTGTGAGCTTTGCACGCTGCTCCGGCCTGAGCTTCGACCATGTGGGCGATGTCGCGATAGGTGAACACATATCAACGTGAAGGGCTGTCGAGACATGGGGTCCGTTCGCCATCGTGCCGCCATATGACGCTTCAAGTCCATTGAGCACGGGCTCGAACGCCTTGAACCAAGGCTCATAAGGGTTGACCTTGAAATAGGCACTGAGCTGCGATTCAAGCGCCACAGGACCACGAAGGCCCATGTCAACTTCGAAGCGCGGTTCTGTGAATTCCCGATTTGATGGGTTGAGGGCCGCCGTTAACACGCGCACCGGAGAAGCCAAGTAAGCGGCTAAATCGCCGAAGTAGGGAACAGGCAGGCTGTTCGCGACGACGAAATCGAGTTCCCTCAACACCTCATTATGATGTGTCAGGCAGTAGTCATAAAAATCCACATCAAGACGACAGTTTTTGCTCATTGTAAAATCTCCAGTTCACGTGCGCTCTTCTGATGGGGCAAGAAAGGCGGTCAAGATCGTTTGGAGCTGAACGGGGCCTTTCGTTTCGCACTCCCACACGACCAGCACCTGCCATCCGTCTGACCACAACTGACGCAACACCTTCCGGTCTCGAGCGACATTCCGTGCGAACTTCTCTTTCCAGAAACGCCTATGGGTGGCCGGAGCCTTTCGAGACAACATGCAACCGTGCGCATGCCAGAAACAGCCGTGCACGAAGACAATCTTGCGGTGGCGCGACAGACGAGGTCCGGCTTGCCCGGAAGCCCGCTCACGTCCAACCGATAACGGAAGCCCATGGCGTGCACCATGCGGCGCACGGCCCATTCCGGCCCGGTGTCCTTGCTGCAGATGAGCGACATACACCGGTGGCGTTGCTCTGGAGTCATGCGATCCATAGTTGCCTCAGAAGGTTTGGCGCGGCCGGGCAAAAGATATCAATGAGATCAACGAGCGGAGTGATGACCGCGGCATCCCCGTGGTGCGCCTTATCGCTTTGAGGTTTCAGAAGTACTTTTGACCCACCGGGCCGTGCCGCCTTGGGCACGTTTCTCGTCCAGCTACTCGTGGGCACACATCGGGCTAATAGACAAACCGTTGTTCTCGGTGATATTCGAGATAGGGCTTCATTTCTTCGGTGACGTGGCGCAAACGGAAAGCGCGGTCAACACGCATCTTTCGCCGGTCTGAAACGGCAAAAGTCTGAGACTGAATCATATCACCATCCGGTTGGAATGTAATAAGCCCTTCATCAAAGAGAACATCCAAATCCGGGATCAAGAGTAGCCCGTTGTTCCGGTCAAGTTTCTCTTCGTTTGAAGAGTCTTTCCATGGCTTGATGTGACTTGCCCGCAAGACACGCGGATCGCTTACACCAGTAACCGAACAGGCCCCATCCCACAGTTTCAACAAATTGCTCCGGAAGACGGTCTGGGCAATCCCCCGCGTCTTCGCCAAAATCAGTTTGTCAATTCCGTTTAAGGTGCTGGAGGTGGCAATTGAATAATCGGCACCAGCCTCCATGGTTGAAGAAGGTTCCTGCCCAATCGAAGAAGCTGACTTGGAAATGACCTCAAACGCGAACTCGCTTGGTGAAGCGGCATGTGAAATGAAACTCACTAAAATAATTCGGCCATGATAGGTAAACGGGGTATGGTGCACTTCCCTATAAAACAGGTGGATCTCATCCCCGTTTTTGGACGCGTTTGCAATCCTGATGTCATTCGCGTGGCGCTCCTCCCCCTCCCATTGCAGAACGTCCTCGCATAGAAAATCACGGTACTGAGTGAGGCAAGTTTGCTTGATTCGCGTCACGAAAAGAAAAATAAGATTGGTTCGCGTGGGAGTGAAAACGCCACGGCTGATAGCCTGATGTCCCGCTAATCCCCACAAAGACGCGAGTTTAGGCCGGTCATAAACATCACCGATGTTAAGCGGCGACAAATAGTTGAGTGTTCCCATAAGAAAACTCGGCAAGAAATACACACTCCGCCAAGAATCTTATTCGAATGTATCAGGATGTTTTCAGTACGCCCAGGCAAAAATGGGGTGCATATCGCTCG